>JBBQZJ010000053.1:0-10585 GCA_038207805.1 Actinomycetales bacterium
ACCGCCGTCACGGGAACCTCTGAAGGCAAAGACGGCTCCCCCAAGAAGGAACTCTCCGCGATACTCGTGCCGGTGCCGACCCCCGGTTTCGTTGCAGAGCGGGCCTACGACAAGGTCGGCTGGCACGCCTCTGATACCCACCCCCTCACGCTGACCGACGTGCGCGTTCCCGAGGCAAACCTCCTGGGCGAGCGAGGGCGCGGTTACGCGAACTTCCTCAATACTCTCGACGAGGGTCGAGTCGCGTTTGCCGCACTCTGCACGGGTGCAGCTCAGGGCTGTCTCGAGGAGGCCATGCGGTACGCGGCGAGCCGCAACGTGTTCGGCCGAAACATTGGCGCCAACCAATACATTGCCTTCAAGATCGCGAGGATGCAGGCCCGAGTGCACGCCGCTCGCCTGGCGTATCTGGATGCCGCCTTCAAGATCGTGAACGGACACCCGTTCAAGATGGAGGCATCCATCGCCAAGATGATCGGCAGCGAAGCGGCCATGGACAACGCGCGGGACGCAACCCAGATCTTCGGCGGCTACGGCTACCTCAACCAGACCCCGGTCGCGCGGCACTACCGCGACTCGAAGGTTCTCGAGATCGGCGAGGGAACGACCGAGGTTCAGCTGATGATCATCTCGCGACTGCTCGGGTTCGACGCGTAAACCTCACCGGTCGTCGGTCGACGGCCATCGCGTCTTCAGGTCTCACGGGTCGGCGCGGCCTACGATCGACCCATGGCCCTCACCCGCTGGATCACCGTTGGCCAACTCGGCCCGGCGTTCGACGACGGTGGGCCGATGATGATCATCGAAGCCAAGTCAACGTTTTCTCGGCACCGGATGCACCGCGCCAAAGCCCACCTCATCCTCTCCGCTATCCGCCATCGGGCCGCCGAGCTCGGGTCGAGAGTCGAGTTTCACCAAGTGCAGGACTATGCCGACGTGGTCGACGGGCGTGAGGACCTCGAAGTCATCGATCCGACGTCGTATGGCGCTCGCCGCTTCGTTCGCTCCCGGAACATGGCGGTGCTGCCGTCACGGGGCTTCGTCACCACCGAGGCGGAGTTCGCCGCCTGGGCTGCTCAGCGGGGGCAGCGCCGACTGCTGCTGGAGGACTTCTATCGGGCGGTGCGGGTGCGCACAGGCATCCTGATGGATGGTGCAGACCCGGCCGGTGGTCAATGGAACTATGACCACGAGAATCGGGATGCCCCGCCCAAGGGCGCCCGTACCCTCGGGCTGCCCGACCCGTGGTGGCCGGTGGAGGACGACATTGACGCTGGGGTGCGCGAGGACCTCGATCGGTGGCAGGCCGAAGGCGCGATCGATCTGGTCGGCGATGATGGGCCTCGGCGGTTTGCGGTGACAGCAGCGGAGGCCGAAGCCGCGCTCGCTGGTTTCGTGGGCGACCGGCTTCAGCGCTTCGGCCCGTTCGAGGATGCGACGCTCGCCGGGGACTGGACCATGGCCCACTCCCTGTTGAGCGCTCCGATGAATCTTGGGGTGCTCGACCCGCGCAACGTCGTCGATACCGTCGTCGCCGAGTACCGTGCCGGCCGGGCGCCACTCTCGAGCGTCGAGGGCTTTGTGCGTCAAGTGATCGGATGGCGTGACTACGTCTGGCACCTCTATTGGCACTTGGGCGAGGGCTACCGCACCGACAACAACCATCTTGGCGCGCACCGAGATTTGCCGCGCGAATTCGTCGAGCTGGATGACGCTGCGATCGAAGCGAACTGCCTGCAGCACGCCATCGGCGGGGTTCGTGAGCACGGCTGGGCGCACCACATCCAGCGGCTCATGGTGATCGGCAATTGGGCGCTGCAACGCGGGTACGACCCGCGCCAGTTGGAGCGCTGGTTCACGGACATGTTCGTCGACGGAACGCCGTGGGTGATGCCGGTGAACGTGATTGGGATGTCTCAGTACGCCGACGGGGGAACTGTAGCCACCAAGCCGTACGCCTCGGGGGGCGCATACATCAACCGGATGACCGACCTCTGCGGGTCGTGCCGGTTCGACCCGAAGGTGCGGCTCGGCGAGAACGCCTGCCCCTACACTGCCGGCTACTGGGCCTTCCTCGACCGCACTGAGCCGGTCTTGCGGGGAAACTTTCGCATGGCCCAACCGTTCGCCGGCCTATCGCGGCTAGCCGACCGGGAGCAGGTCGTCGATCAGGAGCGGCACCGCGACAGTCTGTGAGGAACGATCGAGGTGGCGGCCGCTGACCGTTACGGCACGCTGTAGCCGGCGGCGCGGAACAGTTCATACCACTCGGCGCGGGTGAGGGGAATGTCAGACCCCTTCGCGGCATCCGTCACCCGCCGCGGCGTGGTTGTGCCGAGCACGACCTGCATCTGCGCCGGGTGGCGGGTAATCCAGGCTGTGGCGATTGCGACCGGGAGCACTTCGTACTGTTTCGCAAGTCGGTCGATCACGGCGTTGAGTTCCACGTACTCAGGCGAGCCGAGGAACACGCCGGTGAAGAAGCCGGCCTGAAACGGTGACCACGCCTGCACTGTGATGGCGTTGATTCGGCAGTAGTCGAGGATGCCGCCGCCATCCAGATTCGCCGACTGGTCGAGCCCGTGCATGTTGGTAGCCACGCCTTGAGCCACGATCGGCGCGTGGGTTATCGACAGTTGCAGCTGGTTGGCGACGATGGGCTGACGCACAGCAGTCTTGAGCAGGTCGATCTGGCGGGGGGTCTGGTTGGAGACGCCGAACGCGCGCACTTTGCCCGCGGCCTCCAGGTCGTCGAACGCTCGAGCTACCTCGTGCGGTTCGACCAGCGCATCGGGCCGGTTGAGCAGAAGGATGTCGATGTAGTCGGTCTTCAGCGCCTTCAGCGAGCCCTCGACGCTGGACACGATTCGCTCGTACGAGAAGTCAAAGTACGGACCCTCGCGAACGATTCCGGTCTTGGTCTGGATCGTGATCTCGGCCCGCTCCGAGGGCGAGAGACCCATGGCGTCGGCGAAGCGCTCCTCGCACTCGTGCATCCGGGTGCCGTAGACGTCGGCGTGGTCGAAGAAGTCGATGCCGGCGTCGCGTGCCGCTGAAACCAGGGCGCGAATCTCATCGTCGCTCTTGTCGGCGATACGCATCATGCCGAGAACGACATTCGGGGCAGTAAGACCCGCTGGGCCAACCGGGATGGATTTCATGGTGACGTTCTTTCTCCGCGCCCCGAGGGGGATGGCTTTCGGCCAACTGTAGCCGCAGACCTGCGAGGATACCGATCATGTCCCTGAGGCTGATGCGCTCCTGCTGGAGCGTCGCACTGCTGGGTGCGGTGGTTCTCGCTGGGTGCACCGCGGCACCTCGCGTGGTGGGGTCGGATGCCGGCCGCACCACATTCCCCGCCGGCGGGCAGGTGGACTACCAGTTGGGTGAGGCGTATCCGGTACCGAACGGCACCGCGATAGTGGTGCGGGATAGCACTGCGGAGCCCGAGCCGGGGGTCTACTCGATTTGCTACGTCAACGGATTTCAGTCCCAGCCGGGCGAGACCTCCACCTGGCTCGCGGACCACTCTGAGCTCGTGCTCGGCGGCGCCGAGATTCCGGTCATCGATGCCAACTGGCCGGACGAGATCATCTTCGATACCAGCACCGAGGCCAAGCGGGTGGCGATCGCCGCTATCATCCAACAGACTATTGAGCGGTGTGCGACGGGGGGATTCGACGCTGTGGAGATCGACAATCTCGACTCGTTCAGCCGGTCGGGGGGCGAGCTGTCGGCGGAGGACAATATCGCCTTGGTCACCCTGTTCGCCGAAGCGGCGCACCATCTGGGCCTCGCGATCGGTCAGAAGAACACGGCAGAACTTTCCGTCAGACTCCGCGACGAGGTCGGGTTCGATTTCGCGGTGGCGGAGGAGTGTGATCGGTTCGATGAGTGCGGTTTGTACACGGATGCCTACGGGGGCAACGTGATCGATATCGAGTACAGCGGCGACCTGCGTGACACCTTCGCTCAGGCGTGTGCGCGTGCCGACACCCCACCCTCCATGGTTCTACGCGACCGGAACCTGGTAGCCGAAGCCGCAGCCGGCTACGTTTTCGAGGTCTGCGCCCCCGCCTCGGGGTGACCGAGGGGGCGCGCCCTGCAGAATGGAGTCATGGCCCACCGGCAGCGCGCATCCGACCTTGAGCGGGCAGTACCCGCCGAGCGCACGTGTGTGTCGTGCGGCCGCCGGATCACCTGGCGTGCGTCGTGGGCGAAGGACTGGGCTCACGTGAAGTATTGCTCCGGCTCATGCCGACGGCACGGCGTCGACGCCACCGACCATGCGCTGGAGCGCAGCATCGAGCAGCTGCTTTCGGCCGGTGCCGCGGATGCCTCAATCAGCCCGTCTGACGCGGCGCGCGCCGTCGGCGGCGACGCGTGGCGGGAGCTTCTCTAGCCGGCCCGTCGCGCCGCCCGGCGAATGGTCGCGGCCGGGCAGTTGCAGATAGTTCAAGGCGGGCGGGTTGTCGATCCGTCTACCGCGAAAGGCCCGATTCGGCTTCGCCGCCCGCGGTAGCTGTTCCACCGCCGCGCGAGAGCTTGGACCTTCGGTAGAGGCGGGTTAGGCCGGGGCGCCACCGAAACGGATGGCCGCGGAGAGAACGCGTGGATCGGGCCAGTCCTCGCAGTATTGGTAACGGTACGCGAGCTGCACGATCCCGTTCGGGGCGATGACAAACTCACCGGGAAGTTGCCACGGGCTATCCACGGAGGCTCGCTCCGTGCCGTGCCGTGACGCTGCCATCTCCTCCCCGGCGGAAGCTTCGCAGCGCAACATGGCGTCGGGAGCGTCGAAGACGATTTGCGCGGCGGTTCCCTCCAGCAGGTCGAAGGCGCTGTAGGCGACTCGGTCGGGATCGGAGAGCACCGGGCCTTCGATTGCGTTCAGTGTGCGGTACTCCGCCGAGCGCTCCGGGCCCGCCTGGCCGATCACCACAACCGACGCGCCAGCCTGGCGGAACTCGGTGTACTCCGCAGCCAGCCGGGCCGCACGATCGCGCCCGCAACTGCAGCCGAAGTGGCGCCAGAACAGAATGAGAGCCGGCCCGTCGGCCCAGAACGAGGAGAGTTTCACCAGGCTTCCGGTGTGGTCGACGAGTTCGAGGTCAGGGGCGGGATCGCCGACCTGCAGTGGCACGTGATCCCAGCGCAATCGTTGCGGTCCCGCACGCCATGCATCCAGCCAGGACTGTTCGGCCTGCTCGAGCTCGTCGGCTACAGTCATGGCGGATCCTTTCGGTCACTCGTCCGCGGGTGCTTCCTTAGGAAGGGCGCTGACCGCGTCAACGACATCATCATCATCGTAATCGTCCGGTTCGTGCGAACCGACGTCCAGCCGGAACGGCGGGTATTCGTCGCGCATCAGCGCAACGTAGACCAGTACCCGGAAGAACCAGCGGTTGATGCCCATGAGCAGGTCGAACATCGGCATGGGGTAGCGCCCCGTGGCGAGCAGGAAGAATCCCGCAATGACGACCAGCAAGTTGAAGACCGAGTATCCGCCTACGGGGTGGCCGCCCGCCTGCCAGTTTGCGTTGGCATCCCAGGGGTAGAGCATGATCACGCCGAACATAAGCCCGACGCCGACGAGGTGCGGTATCGCTAACACCCACTTCGCCAGGACCAACTCGCGGGAGAGCTGCTCCGGGTAGGTCATTTCGAGCTTGGCCGGGTACTCGGTGCTCGCCAGAGTGAACGGCGGATAGGTGTCTGTGCCCAGTGCGGCGAAAACATAGAAACCGACCCGCCAGTGCCACCTGAGGACGCCGGTGGTGAAGTTCCACAGTGCGCGCGGGTAGCGCCCAGTGAAGAGGATTGCAAACAGGGCGATGAAGGTTGCCGGAATAAACGCCGCCCACAGCACCACGAGTACCACGAAGTGGGGGAGGGCGAGGAACATCTTCACTAGCCAGAGCCAGCGAGACAGGTTCGGGTCGAGTTCGCCGGTCACGCTGACCGGTGAGACGGTGATTGAGTTCGTTGTTGTGATCATTTCTTTCTCTCTATTCATTTCTCGTTGACGATCTGGAGGATTACGGAACCGCGCTTGCGCCCGGAGTCGACATAGCGGTGTGCCGTGGAGGCATCCGCGAGAGCGTAGGTGCGGTCGATGACCGGCCGCAATGCGCCTGATTCGGCCAAGCGCGAGAGCGCTGAGAGGGCAGGACCGGTGTACTTCACCCCGCCCGCGTTCACATGTTTTCCACTCGCCTTGGTCTGCCGACCGGCCCGAACGAGGGCACCCAGGTCGGCGGCGACGAGCAGCAATGATCCACTCGGGGCGAGGGATGCCTCGACCCGATCGAATCCGGCATTCCCAACGCAATCAATAATCACGTCATAGGTGGCGCCGGTCGTGGCGAAGTCGGTCGACGTGTAGTCGATGACGTCGATCGCTCCGAGCGCGGTGACGAGCTCTCGGTTTGCTTCGCTGGTGACCGCGGTGACTCGGGCACCGAGGTGTGTGGCGAGCTGCACTGCTGCAGAGCCGACGGCTCCCGCCGCACCGTTGACGAGCACACGGGTGCCCGGCACGACTATCGCTCGCTTCAGAAACTCGTGCGCGGTGATTCCTCCGAAGACGACAGCAACCGAATGCTCGAAGTCAAGGCTGTGCGGCTTGATGGCGATCGCGGCATCCTGCGCGACGCAGACGTATTCCGCGTGACCGCCGAACGCGGCTCCGAGCATCGCGATAACCTCGTCTCCGCTGGTGAAAGCGGTGACGTTCGAACCCACGGACTCGATCGTGCCCGCGACATCCATGCCGAGAACACGACGCAGGGGCCGGAAGAACCCGATCGACAGGCCCGCAAGCAGTGACAGTCCAGCCGGGATGTCGCGGGCGCGCGTGCGGTGGTCGGCGGCGCTCACGGTGCTAGCGTGCACGCGGACCAAAACCTCGTTCGCCCGCGGTTTCGGCTTCGCAATCCGTTCGATCTGCACCTCCTCGGGGCCGCCGAACCGGTGGTAGACCGCGGCCCTCATGCGCCCACTCGAATCATGCTGGGCTGGTGGGTCGTGCGCGACTGTGTCGAACGCCGCACGCGACGCCGGATGATGAGCTCCGCAATCGCGAGATTGATGACCCAGGCGGCCCCCATCGCTGCGGCACGACTGACTTGCTCGTCGTGGCCGAAGATGATCGACTGTGGGATGAGCAGGATGGCCTGAGTACCTGCAGCGACGCCGATGGCGTAGGCGCGGGTCATCCAGTCGCCGTGTGCGGCAAAGTTGCGGCGCATGATCGCACGGACTCCCATAACGATGGCGGCAACCATGGCTGACCCAAAGATCAGGCGCAGTGCGACTAGGGCTGGGCCGTCGCCGGCGGGCAGCTGGGTGAATGCGGCCATCCACATTCCGGAGAGAGCCGCGAGCAAGCCCGCGGGGATCAGGATGCGCCCAGCCATGCGATGCCAGCCGCCGCGGCGACGCCGAAGTGCAGGAACGAACTGGAACGCCCCGAGTAGGCAGAAGACGGTCACGCTCACGATGTGCATGATGACCGGGATGGGCGAGCTGACAAAGCGCACGTTCGCTTCTGTGACGACGGGGTTGCCGGTCAGCTCGGTGAGCCGAACTGCTCCGGCGAGGATCGGAAGCAGAGTGAGCAGGATGAGTCCGACGGGCGCGAGCCACTGGCCGCGCGGGCCCTTCCGAGACTGACGGGCGGGGGAGATTGTGGTCATGAGTTGGGATCCATTTCGGTGGAGGTGGATTGTGAGGCGGATGTCGCGGTCGGGCCAGGGGTGACGTTGACCGAGATCAACGTCACCCCGAGGTCGCCAACCCGGCGGAGCAATCCGTGCAGTGCGGCTTGGTCGGTGACCGCGCCGGTGAGAGTGGTTGTTCCGTCGCCAGTGGTGGTTAGCGCGAAACCTTCGAACCACTCGCTCCAGCGGGGATCCAGCTGGCCTGTGACACGAATCTCATACCGGTTCATTGCGGATGCCTGCTGGGACTAGTTGGCTGCGAGCTTCCGCTGGTCGGCAAACAGCGAGACGCCGAGCCAAATCAGCGCAAGACCCATAGGGATAGCGGCCATGCGCTCGAGCGCGTGCGGGAGCAACGCACCAGCGATGGGGGTGACCACGGCCGCGGCAATGAGCAGGATGCCGGCGCCGCGAGACAGCACGCGGGCCCGGATGATAGCGACACCGAACAGCAGCGCGCCGCCGACGTACAGGGCACTTCCTGCGAGCGGCAGTGCGGCGAGTGGGCCGAGATCGGTGACGGCCGCGTGGCGCCCGAACAGGCCGACGAAGTCCTCGGCCAGCTGAGGCGCCTGCACGGCGAACAGCGGGGCGATGAATGCCTCGGCGAAGACGAACGCTGACTGCAACACGAAGAACATGCCGAACATGGCGTACGCGATCAGTCCGAGAATCCCGAACTGACGAACCTGGCGAAGGTAGATCCCGGTGAGGCCAATCATGCCGAGAACGGCCATGCAGAAGCTGAGGCTGTGCACGATCACCCAGGCCTGAGTGGTGAGGGATGCGGCTTCGTCGGCCGGGTGAATGAACTGAATGACGATGTAGATCAAGCCGGCCAGCGCGGCGGCGACTGCAGCAACGCGGGTGAGGGCGGGTGAGGTGATGCTCATGGGTAACTCCTGGGTTCGAGATAGCCCCGGGCGGTTACCTGAGGACGTCCCGAATCTAGGGATCGAGGTGGTGACGCGGCATCACCACACATGGTGACCGGCGTGGTGATTCTGCTAGATCAGACCGATGGACTTGGCTCGTCGAACGGCAGCCGCGCGGTTGTTGACCTCGAGCTTGTCGAAGATGTGCTTGGTGTGGGTTCTCAAGGTGTTGAGCGACACGTACAGCTCCCGGGCGATGTCCGGACCGCTCAGTTCGCTCGCCAGCAATCGCAACACCTGCAATTCACGGTCGCTCACCAGACCCACCGGCCCCGTCGTTTCGGCGGGCGGCGTTTCACCGAATGCTCGACTCAGTCGCGAGCTGTATGCGGTGTGGATGCTCGCAGCCGCGGCCGCCCGCAGCAGCCGACGCATGGGCTCGCCCTCGTCGACGAACAATCGAACATAGCCCTCGGGCTCGGAGGCGGCCAGGGCGAGCGCGAGCGGATCCAGAGCCAGCGCAGTCTCGCCCAGGGCTTCGTTGGCGAGGGCGTGCAGCATGCGGGCTTCGATCGCGCTACCCGTGCGGTGTCCCGCCTCGGCGGCATCCAGCACTCGGCCTAGTAGCCCGAGGGCCTCCTGGGCGTCACCTTCCGCGATCAGCAGCCGCGCGAGGGTGAGGTGTTCGTACTCGTGGAGATAGGTGAGCTCATCCGCAACTCTGAGGGCGCGCGCCTCGGCCCAGGCTCGCGCCTCAGCAAGGCGGCCCTGCGCGAGCCAGATGCGCGCCTTCTGTGCGGCGATGGGAGTCACATCGGGAAAGAAGCCGGCCCGGTAGAACTGTTCTGCGGTAGCGAGGAGGTCCAGTGCCTCGTCGAGCCGCCCCTCGGAGCGACTGACTCCGGCCGCCGCGATGAACCACCGGAATCGGTGTTCGTTCGAGAAGACGCGCTCACCGAGTGCCTCCGAGGCATCGAGGTGCTCCCGAGCGCCGTCGCGGTCATCCAGCTCCCGTAGCACCAGCGCGAGTCCGGAATGCAGGTCGGAAGTGGGCGGCTCACCACCGACTTCGACGCGAGCAAGGGTCAACGCTTCCTCGTAGCGGCGCTGCACTTCTCGTAGGCGCCCGAGTGGCACGAGCATGTCGGCGACTACGAGGGTCGTGCTGAGGGCATCGGCGAGGTTGCCCGCGCGGTGCAGGCTGGATCCGGCAGCGGCGAACGCGCGAACGCCCTCCTCGAGGTCGCCCCGCGCGGCCGCGGCGAGCCCGAGCATTCCGGATGCTCCGCCTTGGCCCAGGTAGTCGTCACTCGCAGCGGCATCCAGCGCACGCTGAGCGTGAGTGGTGACAGCGGCCACGTCTCCTCTGGCCTGCGCGAGTGACGCTCGATACAGCTCGATGGTCACGGGCAGGGTGCGCAACTCGACACCGTCGGCCGAGTCATGCGCCGGCGTGCCATCACCGCCGGCACCGGCACCAGCAAGCAAGCGCTCAGCGTTCTGCAACCACGGCTCGACCTCGTCGATCTCACCGGCGACGATAAGAGACCAGCCAAAGAAGACGCTGAGCACGGGCATCCGCCGAATGGTGTCTTCGGGCAGTCGAGCGAGTGAGCGAAGCAGCGGGCCATCTTGTCGACTCTTGCGCACAGCGGGCACGGATGCCTCGATGAGCCGAGCCGCGCGCGGGTAGTCGCCAGCTTCTAGAGCGTGTTGCACCGCATCCTCGCCGAAGCCATGGGCTTGGTACCACTCGCTGGCTCGAACGTGCAGCGCCGCCGTGCGCTCGGGACCGTGCGCAAGCAACCGGGAGCGCAGCACATCGGCGAACAGGTGGTGATAGCGGTACCACTCGCGGGAGTCGTCCAACGGCACGATGAACACGTTGGCTCGTTCGAGCGAGCGAAGCGCCTCGGTGCCGCCGGACTGCCCCGTCACCGCGTCGCACAGCGCGCCAGTCATGCGATCGAGTATCGAGGTGTCGCAGAG
>JBBQZJ010000054.1:0-10575 GCA_038207805.1 Actinomycetales bacterium
GGGCGATACGGGAGCGGCCGGTGGCCTACCGCTCAAGGCCCTCCGGTTATGCGGTGTCCTCACTATAGAGGACGCGCGTTGTCCCCCGGGAGCCCCCAACTCGGGGGTCTTTCGGTGACCGAACGCCGGCTCGTGCTACGACGCTAGAGCGTGCTGAAGATCTCGTGCGCTATAGCCAAGTGCCGGATGAACCTCGGGTCGAAGAGGTTCGAGATCATTGGTCCAGGCGGATCCGGACCACCACCGCAGCATCGCGGTGCCTGCAGGGTCGGGATACCAACCAAACGGGGGAAGTTCCTGCTCGTTCATCGGGGATCCAGCTGTGCCAGCCGCTGGCGATTGGGGTGCGGCTTGACCCACCGTTGGGGGTCAGTTCGGGTACGGTGTCCCCATATTAGGGGACACCTGCTCGCAATGCGATACCCCCGCTCGGGGGGTGCGAGTCGGGCGCTAGGATGATGGCGTGAAGATCATTGGCTTCCTCGTTTCCCTTCTCTTCTTCGTCGGCGGCTTTTACCTCATGGGCGTCGCGTTCACGGTCGTCGGGCTGGAGTCGGTGGTCTTTATGACGGGCATCCTCAGTTCCAGTCTTGGATTGTTCATCCCCGCGCACATTCTCAAGCGCGTCGACGGCTGACGGTCGCTGTGCCGAGCCTGCTTGCTCGCCTCGCCCCGCTGCTCATCACCCTGCGGGGGTCCAAGCGAGAATTCAGTTCTCCGCAGCGGACTCTCGCCACAATTGATCGGCTGCGAAAGTCGCCGCGATCGTGGAAGCCCCCACGGCTCAAGGGTGTCGATGTCGCGCACCAGATCGTCGACGGCTGGCCGATCTATACAGTGACTCCGGCGGATCAGGCGACCCGGGTCGCTCGCCGAGGTATCTATCTGCACGGCGGCGTCTACTGTTTCGAGATTGATCCGCTGCATTGGAAGTTTGTGGCACAACTCGTCGTTGCCACGGGTGCCACAATCACTGTCCCGATCATGCCGCTCGCGCCTGTGGGAACGGCATCGACGGTAGTCCCACGGGTAGCGAACCTTGCAGCAGCACTCGTCGACGAGGTCGGCGCCCACGCAGTATCGATTCTCGGCGACTCGTCCGGCGGGGGAATGGCTCTGGCGGTGGCGATGGTCTTGCGCGATCGCGGTGTTGCGCCACTGGGCGCGACCGTGCTGATTTCGCCCTGGCTCGACATCAGTGGCACCGATCCTCGACTCGCCGAGATCGCTCCGACCGACCCGTGGCTCGCTGTTGCGGGCACCCACGCGGCCGGCGCGCTGTACCGTGCCGAACTGTCGGAGGCTGACCCTCTGGTGAGCCCGATCCACGGGCGGCTTGAGGGCCTCGGGCCGATCACGATGTTCAGCGGCACCCGCGATATTCTCAACGCGGATGCCGAGCGACTGGTTGCGCTCGCGGCCGAATCCGGGCATCCGTTGCACTACGTCGAAGGCGAGGGGATGATTCACAACTGGGTGATCCTGCCTATGCCCGAGGCCGTACCTGCACAAAAGCTGACAGTTGTGGCAATGCTGCGTTAGCAGGGAATCTGGCTTGCTCCTCGTCTGTTAGTACCGGCGGAGGGTAAAAACAGTGAGCAAGGTTTTCGAAGAGATTGAGAACGACGACGGAACGGTGAGCCGCTACCGTCGGCACGTGAATGGCCGCGGTCGCGTTGCTGCGGGAGCGACGGTGGATGCTTCGGCGTACATCGACCCGTCAGCCTACGTCGAAGACGGCGCGACGGTGGGTCGTGCTGCGCGAATCGGCGCCGGCAGTTGGGTGGAACGCGACGCCGTTGTGGGTGCCGGATCCATCATCGGCTCAGCGGTGCTAGTGGGCCAAGAGGCTCAGTTGGGCGCAGGCGTCAAGGTCGGCAGCCACGCCAAGATCGGTGCTGGCGCTCGCGTCGCTTCCGGTGCGTTGATTGCGAGCGACTCGACCGTGCCCACCGGTGCGGTCGTGGTGGGCCGTGCGGGGTATCAGCGCGCAGCATAACAGTGTCAACCCGCTCAGGTCCCTAAGCCGTCGAAGCAGTGACCGGGCAGCGTGCCCGCCAAACAAAGGACACTGCTGACATGAACATCACCCGCGCTATCGCTTCCGCTGCAGTTTCGACGGCACTTGCCGCCGCACTGGTGGCCGGAATTGCATTTCCCGCTCAGGCGGGGCCGATTCCGACTCCCACGCCTATCGCTCCCGGCCCGTCGACACCGCCCCTGCCCCCGGGTTTCACTATGCCCCTGTTTCGGGTGCTCGACTGCGCACGCATCGTTCCCGCCTCCACGATCACCGCAACCCGTCCGTACGCTCCCGGCATTGCAGCCATGGCTACCCCGGTCGGGGTGTATGGCGCCCAGGCGGCGGAACTTGTGTCGGTCATCCGGTCGCACACCGCCTCAACCTGCAGTTGGGGCACAGCGGGTCGAGTGCAAGTTACGGTCACCGAGACGGCGATAACGGCGGCCGAGTACACCGCTCTCAAGAAGTGGTACGACAGCCACTCGACATTCCCAGCTCCGGGCGGCGGACCCACGTTGGGCGGCGGCAGGACAGCCACGCATTACGCTGTCGGCACCATCCCGTCGGGTGGACCCCGCGAGTACGCCACGATCTCGCCCACTGGCTGGTGGATCACGGTGCACGACTTCGGCATCGGGGCCCTGCCCTACTTTGAGAAGGATGTCGTCGCTCAGTTCTTTGCGCTGAACCCCCGCCTGGCTCTGGTCACGCGCTAACACTTCCGCGAAACACGAAACCCCCGACCTCGTGGCCGGGGGTTTCTGCGTCGGAGGGGATGACGGGAATCGAACCCGCGTAGTCAGTTTGGAAGACTGGAGCTCTACCATTGAGCTACATCCCCACGCCGGCCAGGCCGGTCGTTCGGCCACAATCCTAACCCATCGAGTCTGCTGCACTGCGCTGCCAGCCCGACAGTGGAGGCACTGAAACCCGGCGCCGTCGCCGAATTTGTACTGACGCGGGACCTCGCACGCCGGTAACATTCGGTAGTCCTTGACCGCAACCAGTACGGGGAAATCATGAGCAAGCCAACCATGTCCGAACGCTTCCGCTACTGGTTCGACAATTGGATGTCGCGCGGAACCCTTGCCCTCATGGCTCTGCTGGCCATCGCCACGGGGATTTTGGTGTTGGTCGTCGGCGTCGTCGTCTGGGTTTTCCGTCAAACCCCCGAGGACAATCCCGAACTCAGTTTCGGTGACATCCTGTGGGGCAATCTCATGCGCACCCTCGATCCCGGAACCATGGGTGGTGATGCCGGGTGGGGCTTCCGAATCTTCATGCTTCTCATCACCATCGGCGGTCTCATCATCGTCGCGAGCCTTATCGGCATCATCTCGGGTGCGTTCGACGCCAAGGTTGATGAACTTCGTAAGGGGCGCTCAAAGGTGCTCGAGAAAGACCACACCCTCATCTTGGGGTGGAATTCCAAAGTGATCCCGATCGTCAGCGAGATTTGCATCGCGAACGAATCCCGGCGTGGCGCCGTGATCGTCGTGCTTGCCGACCGCGACAAAGTGGAGATGGAAGACGAACTAAAGGCCAAGGTTGCCACGATCGGTCGCACAAAGATCATCTGCCGAACCGGGGATCCGATGAGCCTCACCGATCTTGAAATCGCCAACCCAGCGACATCCCGCAGCGTCATAATTCTCGCCAGTGACGACAGCCCGGATGCTGACGCTGACGCCATTAAGACCGCGCTGGCTCTGACCAACAACCCACGCCGCAGGCCGGAGCCGTACCATATCGTCGCGGAGCTGACGGATGTGGCTAGTCTCGAAGCGGCCACACTGGTGGGTCGCGATGAGGCCCACTGGGTGCTCGGCTCCGACCTCATTGGGCGAATCACGGTTCAGAGCTGTCGCCAAAGTGGTCTGAGCGTGGTGTACTCAGAACTGCTCGATTTCGATGGTGACGAGATCTATTTCACCGACCAACCGCAGCTCCACGGCAAGACCTACTTCGAGACTCAGCTCTCGTTCGCAGACTCCGCCGTCATGGGAATCGTCTCGGCTGGCTCCGTGCTTCTGAACCCCCAACCCGACACCGTGTATTCCGCTGGCGATCAGCTCATTGTTATTGCCGAAGACGACAGCACCATCCGCCTGGCCAAACCCGGGGTTGTAGATGTCGCTTCGATCAACGTCGCGCCGTCGACCAGGCCCACCCCGGAACACACACTCGTGCTGGGCTACAACTCCGGCCTCACTCGCATCTTCGGCGAGCTCAACAACTACGTTGCGCCGGGATCGACCGCCACCGTGCTTGCCGACGTTGAGTCACCTGACTTCCCGGCTCTCAACAATCTGGCGGTCACCTTTCAGTCGGGGGACGCGACAAATCGTGCGCTATTGGACGGGCTCGGAGTTGAGCGCTTCGATCACATCATCGTTCTGGCCTACAAGGACGGCATGGATGCTCAGCGCTCAGACGGCAGGACCCTCATCACCCTCCTACAGCTCAGGGACATTGCCGAACGGGCCGGCATCCAGCTCAACATCGTCAGCGAGATGCTCGACGACCGCAACCGCGAGCTCGCCGAGGTCACGGATGCCGACGACTTCATCGTGAGCGATCAACTCATCAGCCGAATCTTGTCGCAGGTATCGGAGAACAAGAATTTGATCCAAGTCTTCGACAGTCTGTTCACCAGCGAGGGGTCCGAGGTCTACCTTTACCCGGTTGAGAATTACCTCGCCCCAGGATCGACGGTCGACTTTTACACGGTTCTCGAGGCGGCTCGCCGCCGCGGGGAGACAGCACTCGGCTACCGCATCGCGTCACGCGCGCACAGCGCCAAGGCGCAGTACGGCATTGTTTTGAACCCGACCAAGGCCGAGTGGATCGAGTTCGTGCCGGGCGACCAGGTCGTGGTGCTCGCGGAAGGCTAGCTGGCAGGCGGCACTCCACCCCGGCAAGCTATGCTTGCTCGGTTGGATTCCCCACGACCACAGCGCGGGGCGTAGCTCAGCTTGGTAGAGCGCTCGGTTTGGGACCGAGAGGTCGCAGGTTCGAATCCTGTCGCCCCGACATAGTCACCGCAGAGAGATAGACCCATATAGTCACCCACATGAAATCGCACGAAACCACACGATCCAGGAGAACTACAGCGTGAAGACGACCGTCGAGAAGCTGAGCCCCACGCGCGTCAAGCTCAACATTTCCGTCAGCCCAGAAGACCTTAAGCCGAGCATCACCCACGCCTACGAGCACATCGGCTCTCAGGTCAACATCCCCGGGTTCCGCAAAGGCAAGATCCCGCCGCAGCTGATTGACCAGCGGGTTGGTCGTGAAGAGGTTCTCAACCACGCCGTGAGCGATGGCCTCGACAAGTTCTACCGACTGGCCGTCACCGAGGAGAAGATTCGAGTGCTCGGTCGCCCCGAGGCCGACGTCAAGGTCTGGCCCGAGCTCAAGGATTTCAGTGGCGACCTCGAGATCACGGTTGAGGTCGACGTTCGCCCCGAGTTCGCGCTACCCAAGTACGACAACCTGAAGCTCACCGTTGACGCTGTCGAGGTTTCGGCGGATGACGTCAAAGACGAATTGGACGGCCTCCGCAGCCGCTTCGGCACCCTGGTTACCGTTGACCGCCCCGCCAAGTCGGGCGACTTCGCACAGCTCGATCTCGTCGCCAAGATTGGCGATGAGGAGGTCGACTCGGCCTCGAGCATCTCCTACGAGATCGGCTCCGGCGAGCTCATCGAGGGAATCGACGAGGCACTCGATAGCCTGAGCGCTGGGGAGTCCACGACGTTCGAGTCGACCCTGCTCGGTGGCGACCACGAGGGCGAGACCGCGCTGATCAGTGTGACCCTCAATGCCGTCAAGGAGCGCGAGCTCCCCGAGGCCGACGACGACTTCGCACAGATGGCCAGCCAGTTCGACACCATCAAGGAGTTGAAGGCCGACATCAAGACTCAGGTCGAGCGGTCCAAGGCGTTCGGCCAAGGCGCGCAGGCTCGCGACCAGATCGTCGACGAGCTGTTGAAGCTCGTGGAGATTCCGGTTCCGACCAAGCTCGTCGAAGACGAGGTGCATCGCCACCTTGAGGGCGAGAACCGCCTCGAGGATGACGTGCACCGCGCGGAAGTGGTTATCTCCAGCGAGAAGACCTTCCGTTCGCAGATTCTGCTCGACTCCATTGTGGAGGCCGAGGAGATCAAGGTCAGCCAGGACGAGCTCACCAGCTACCTCGTTCAGGGTGCAGCCCAGTACGGAATGGAGCCGGGCGAGTTCATTCAGGTGCTCGACAAGAATGGTCAGATCCCGGGGATGATCGCAGAGGTCGCGCGCTCCAAGGCTCTGGCCACCGTTCTGTCGAAGGCGAAAGTCGTGGACTCGAAGGGCAAGGCGGTCGACGTATCAGAGTTTGCTGCATCCGGGACCGGCGGCGAGGGCGCAGACTTCGTCGAGGCATCGGCCAGCGACCACGATGGTCACGACCACAGCTAGCTTCAGGACGCGGCGAGAACCTCGCGCGCGGCGCTAGCCGTTGCGCAGTCGTGCGCCTGCTCCCACGCGAAGGCGAGGAACGAGCTCGTCTCAATGGGACCGCTCTCGCCGCAGTCGGCGCAAAATGGCTCGTATGCAACGAGTTCGCGGATGTCGATGTCTGCCATAAACCCATCGTGAACCCGACCGCCGACATTCGGCGCACGGCACGCGGGTGTGAGCGAGCGAGCCTAGTCGCGCGCCGCCAGCCCGATCGCATAGCTGCGCACCGACGCCGAGTACACCGGCAGGTAGTCGGCAAGAGCGGCCAAGGCGACGGATGCCGCATCCCGCTCGTTGCCGCGGCTCGCCAACGCCAGTGCGAGAAACGCCGCGCCCGGCCCGGTCCACTCGTCGGCCGGGTGGTCGGCCAACAAGACCTCGAGCATCCGAACGCTCTCGTCGACCCGGCCGAGGTTGCGCAAGGTGCTCGCGAGTTGGATGGTCGCGCGGGGGAGCGTTGCGTCATCCAGACCCAGCTCGATGGCCCGTCGGTACAGTGGCTCCGCCTCGGACTCGCGGCCCGCGTAGTCGCGGGCGGATGCCGCTTCGAAGACTGCGGCCGCGTCATCCGGCTCTCGCTCGACGACCAGCGCATCGATTGCGGCGACTACGTCGTTGTCAGCTAGCTCGCTCGCAGAGGCCCACACCGCGCTCACACGCGTGTACCAGTCATTGCTCACGAAACCCACGATAGACGCGGCGATCTGCCCACGGCGAACACAGTCAATCCGCCGCGCGCGCTCGGCTAGATTCGACTCAACGCGATAACTGAAACGGAGCGCACAACAATGGCCCAACCGGCATTGGTCTCGAGCATTTTCGATCAACTCCTCCAGGACCGCATCATCTGGCTTGGCGCAGAGGTGCGTGACGAGAACGCCAACGAGATCTGCGCAAAGATCCTGCTGCTTGCAGCGGAGGACTCGAAGCGTGACATCTTCCTGTACATCAACTCTCCCGGCGGCTCCATCACAGCCGGCATGGCGATCTACGACACCATGAGGTTTGTCCCGAACGACATCGTCACGGTGGGCATTGGTCTCGCCGCGTCGATGGGCCAGTTCCTGCTGTCGTCGGGAACCCCGGGCAAGCGGTACATTACGCCGAACGCGCGAGTGCTCTTGCATCAGCCGTCTGGTGGGTTCGGTGGCACTGCAGCCGACATCCAGACCCAAGCCGGCGTGATCCTCGACATGAAGAAGCGGATGGCGGAGCTCACGGCCGAACAGACCGGCAAGACCGTGGAGCAGATCCTCATCGACAACGACCGCGACAACTGGTTCAGCGCGCAAGAGGCCCTCGAGTACGGCTTCGTCGACCACCTGCGCACCTACGCCTCGGACGTCGTCGGCGGCGGCGGAACCACAACCCCCAAGAAGGACTGACCCCTATGAACAACTTCACTCTGGGCTCCGGCCAGGCACGATCCACGGGCGAGGCGCGTTACATCCTGCCGACGTTCGAGGAGCGCACGGCCTATGGCTATAAGCGTCAGGATCCTTACGCCAAGCTCTTCGAGGACCGCATCATTTTCCTCGGCGTACAGATCGACGACGCCTCGGCGGACGACGTAATGGCTCAGCTTCTCGTGCTCGAGAGCCAGGACCCCGACCGCGACATTGTCATGTACATCAACTCGCCCGGTGGGTCGTTCACGGCCATGACGGCGATCTACGACACGATGCAGTACATCCGTCCGCACATCCAGACGGTCGTGCTCGGTCAGGCGGCGTCCGCTGCCGCGGTGATCACCGCCGGCGGAACGGCGGGTAAGCGACTCGCGCTTCCCAACGCGCGCATCCTCATCCACCAGCCGGCTGCCGGCTCGGAGGGCGCCAGCCAAGCCTCGGACATCGAGATTCAGGCGCGTGAGATCCAGCGCATGCGCGAGTGGCTTGAGGAGACCCTGTCGAAGCACTCCAACCGCACTGCAGAGCAGGTGCACAAAGACATCGATCGTGACAAGATCCTGAGCGCCGACGAGGCCGTCGAGTACGGCCTGATCGACCAAGTGTTGTCGAGTCGCAAAAACGCGCCAGCCGCGATCGCCAAGTAGTTCGCGCACACGAAGGAAGGGCCGTCCCCGCGAGGAGGCGGCCCTTCGTTGTGACTAGATCACAACGGCGTGGGTGGTGGGTTTCTCCTTGAACGGATGCCCAGCACAAGCACGGTCAGCAATGCGGCGCCGAGAAGTGCGGCGATAGTGCCCGCCACGAGCCACACCGTGCCCGGGTCCACGGGAGACGTGGGTGCTACTGCAAGCGGAACTGCCGTTGATGGGGATTGCGTCGCCGAGCCCGCCGATGCCGTGGCGGTCGGCGTTGGCGCACCCTCACCGCACACGGGAGGTGTGACCGAGCCGTTCGAGGTCTGCGTCGCATCCGTCGGCTGCCAGGTGAATGTCAGCTCGCCAGACACGGGATGGCCATCGTCTGAAACCACCTGCCAGATAAGCGTGTAGTCGCCCGAAAGACCGAGACTGGCACCCGACGAAAGGGTCGAACCTGAGACGCTGAGGCATCCGTCACCGTAGTAGTTGCCGGAAGAATCGACCACCTGAAGTGCGAAGCCGCTGGCGACTCCCGTGAGGTCGAGTAGCTGCTCATTTGTCGTGACGGTGAACGCGTCGGGAAGCTCGGTGACAACACTGTTCGCCGCCGGGGTCGAGTCGACGAGGTAGTCGTGTGCGTGTGCCGGGGTCGCGGTAGTGCCGACTAGTGCCGCGAAAGCGAGGGTCAGCACCGCGAGCGCAACCCAGGTTTGTGCCTTCTTCATGGTCATCCTCTCCAGTATCACTCAGCTATTCGGTGCGCTTGCCCCGCTCGGCGGGTCCGGCGGCGCGCCGAGGCATCCCGTGCCGGGGTACGCAGCAGCGTCCTCAGATCGGGTTAGGCTCTAATCGCGCACCTGCCGCGTACTCGTCACAGGGGAAGAGGTACCGCTCATGGCTCGGATTGGCGAAAGTGCCGACCTCCTGAAGTGTTCGTTCTGCGGCAAGAGCCAGAAGCAAGTGCAGCAGCTCATCGCTGGGCCGGGGGTCTACATCTGCGACGAGTGCGTAGAACTGTGCAACGAGATCATCGAAGAACGTCTCGCCGAGGCGGGCGAAGAAGTGTCGAGCGAATTCGATCTACCCAAGCCGCGCGAGATCTACGCCTTTCTCGAGGAGTACGTCATCGGCCAGGAGCACGCAAAGCGCGCTCTGTCAGTCGCCGTCTATAACCACTACAAGCGCATTCGCGCCCGCAACACGATCACTTCGGCGGATGCCGTCATCGACGATGTCGAGATCGCCAAGAGCAACATCCTGCTCATTGGCCCGACCGGCTGCGGCAAGACCTATCTCGCTCAGACGCTGGCGAAGCGACTCAATGTTCCGTTCGCGGTTGCGGATGCCACGGCGCTCACCGAGGCCGGGTACGTCGGCGAAGACGTCGAAAACATTCTGCTCAAGCTGATCCAGGCCGCGGATTACGACGTCAAGCGCGCCGAGACCGGCATCATCTATATCGACGAGATCGACAAGATCGCCCGCAAGGCAGAGAACCCGTCGATCACCCGTGACGTGTCGGGGGAGGGTGTGCAGCAGGCGCTTCTGAAGATCCTCGAGGGAACCGTCGCATCCGTACCGCCGCAGGGTGGACGCAAGCATCCGCATCAGGAGTTCATTCATGTCGATACGACCAATGTGCTCTTCATTGTGGCCGGTGCATTCGCCGGCCTCGACGAGATCATTTCGCAACGCGCTGGCAAGAAGGGCATTGGGTTCGGGGCCCCGCTGCACACCAAGGGCGACGACATCAACCTGTTCAGTGAGGTTCTTCCAGAGGATCTGCACAAGTTTGGGCTGATCCCCGAGTTCATCGGCCGGCTTCCGGTCGTCGCCACTGTGACGCAGCTCGATCAGGTGGCGCTCATGGACATTCTCACCACGCCGCGCAACGCGCTCGTGCGCCAGTACCAGCGAATGTTCGAGATCGATGGTGTCGAGCTCGAGTTCGAGCACGACGCGCTCGAGGCGATTGCCGACCTGGCGGTGCTGCGCAAGACCG
>JBBQZJ010000055.1:0-10523 GCA_038207805.1 Actinomycetales bacterium
GGCACTCGAATGATTCGGATGCCGTCCCGTTGCTCCTCGGCAGGGGCATCCTGATAGCTCGCCGTCAGCACGAGCACCTCATGGCCGGCAGCGGCGTACTGCACCGCAAGGTGGTCCGCTAGGTGGGAGCTTCCGCCGGGCCTGGGCGGAAAGAAGTTGTTGACGACAACGATGCGCACTGGTCTACGCCTCCCGCACGCGCGGCGCTGCCGGGTCGGAAAGGTCCACCGTTCCAGTGACCCGCGCCGGGACGCCGGCGACCACGGTGCGCGGCGGGACATCCTTGGTCACGACCGAGCCGGCGGCCACGATCGACTCATCTCCGATGCTCACGCCCTTATTGATGACCGCGTTGGCCCCAATGAAGACGCGATTGCCGATCGTCACCGGTGCGCGATCGACGGTTTCGTACTGCCGCCCGCTCACGCACCGCAGTGCGCTCGAGTGGGTGTAGATGTGCACTCCGGATGCGATATCGCAGCCTTCACCGATGCTCAATCCCCCTGAGGCATCAATGACGCAGAACGCACCTATCCAGGTGCCCGAACCGATGGTCGGCTCCCCGACAATCCACGCGAGTGGGTTGTAGGCATTGACCGGCAGTCCGGCGGGTCCGAGTTCTGGCACTGTCCGCGCAGACTAAGAGTTGTGCACCAGGGCGGCCATGCCGTCGTCGACGCTCACGAGCGGCTCGAATCCGAGCACCTCGCGTGCACGGGTGACGTCGGCAGCGCGGCGGGACACGAGCACGTCGCGCGGGTTGAACTGTGGCTTGACGTCAACTCCCACGGCCTTGATAAGAATCTCGGCGAGACGCGCAACGGTCGTGTCGATGCCGGTGCCGACGTTGATCGGCATGTCCGAACGCTCCGACTCCAGTGCCATGACGATCGCGCGGGCAATGTCGGTGACGTGGATAAAGTCCATCGACTGCTTGCCCTCACCGTCGATCACGGGGGGTTCGCCGCGCTTGAGCCGAGCGACGAAGTGATTGATCACGCTCGTGTAGTACGCGGTCATCTTCTGACCCTCGCCGTAGACGTTGAAGAAGCGCAGCGCAATCCACTTCAGGCCGGAACGACGGCCGTAGTAGGCGAGCAGGTCTTCGCCGGTGCGCTTGCCGATGCAGTACGGGGTGAGCGGGCTGAGCTCGTCATCCTCGTGCATGGGGAGTTTCTTGGGGTCGCCGTAGACCGAGGCGCTTGACGCGAACACAACACGCTCGACCCCAAGATCGGCCGCTGCGGCAAACACGTTATGGGACCCGACCATATTGACGTCCACCGAGCTGTACGGATCGGCCTGACTCTTGTTGATCGAGTCGGCCGCGAGGTGAACGACAAGCTGCGAGCCCTCCATCGCGGCTCGGACCGCCGCCCCCGACCGAACATCCTGATCGATGACGGTGACCCGGCCATTCGCGGCGAGTTCGTTGGACTTGTCGCGATCGCCACGCACCATGTTGTCAAAGATGACGACGTCGTAGTCCTTCTCGAGAAGTTGGCTGACCACGTGCAGTCCGATGAACCCTGCCCCGCCGGTGACGAAGACTTTCTTGCCCAAGTGATTTGCTCCTTGATTGCGGCCGCGACTGCTGACCGATTGATGGTTAGTGGCTGGCCAATGCCAGCTCGAGAGTCTCGATGACTCGATCCGCCTGGGAGTCAGTCAGATTGCCGTGCATCGGAATCGCCAGGTGGCGAACGAACAGGTCGGCGGACACTTCTAGGTGCTGACCACCACCGTAGACCGGCTGAACGTGCGAGGCATAGGTTCCAAAGTTGCATTGCACCCCACGCTCGCGCAGGAAGGCCGCCACCGCTCCGCGATCAACGTCACGATCGAGTGTCACGACGTAGCTCTGCCACGGGTGTTCCCGATCGTCTAGAGCAACGGGGGCGGTCACACGCTCGAGCCCGGCGAGTCCGTGCGCATAGCGGGCCGCGATCTCCTGGCGGCGCGCCACGAGTCCCTCGAGGCGGTCAAGCTGGGCGAGCATAATGCCGGCCGCGACATCGGACATGCGGTAGTTGTATCCCGCCTCGTCAAAGCTCGGGATCGGCAGTTCCGTGCTTCCCTCGCGGGAGAGCGCCGGCTGGATGCCGTAGGTGTGCAGCTTGCGTGCGTGGGCTGCCCACTCGGGATTATTGGTCGTGAGCGCGCCACCCTCGCCGGCCGTAATGCCCTTGCGACCATGAAAGCTGAACGCCGCGACATCCGCGAGGCTGCCGGCAGGTCGGCCCTTGTAGCTCGCGCCGGCGGCGCACGCCGCGTCTTCCATGAGCCAGAGGCCGTGCTTGTCGGCGATGGCTCGCAATTCGTCAAAGTCCGCCGGTTGACCGAACACGTCGATCGCGAGGATGCCCACAGTCCTCGGCGTAATGGCAGCCTCGACGGCCGCCGGGTCGGCGCTCCAGATGTCGGGTCGGATGTCGGCAAAAACCGGCTTCGCGCCGGTCCACATCACCGAATGGCCGGTGGCGGGGAAGGTGTAGTCCCCGACAATGACCTCGTCTCCCGCTCCCGTCCCGAGTACCTCGAGCCCGAGGTGCAGTGCTGCGCCGCAGTTGTTGGTGGCTAGCGCGTGCGCTGTGCCGGTGACTTCGGCGAATCGATCCTCGAAGGCCTTACAGGTGGGCCCAGCGCCCGAGAGCCAATGCGAGGCGAAGACCGCTACGATCGCCTGCAACTCTGCGTCCCCAACAGTAGGCTGACCAAGGGCGATGGTTTCGGACACGTGCAGTACCTATTTTCGATCTGGAATGTGCGTAGTGTGCCGACTCGGCACAGCACCATCCACTCTACCGGCGGTTTCTGTGTTGTCTAAGTGGGCGGCACGGCATGCCCGTGCCGGTAGCATCAATGGCGTAAATCAGCAAGGAACGAGGGACAGGTGACGGCTTCGCAACACGTCGTAATCGTCGGAGGCGGCATCATTGGTGCGGCGACAGCTGCGGAGTTATCCGGGCTCGGACACCGGGTAACCGTCATCGAGAAGGAAGACCACTGGGCGGCCCATCAGACCGGGCATAACTCCGGGGTTATCCACGCCGGACCCTATTACCTACCGGGCTCGCTCAAGGCGCGCATGTGCACTGCGGGCAACGCGTCCATGGTCGCGTTTGCTCGCGAGCACTCCATTGCGCACGAGGTCTGCGGCAAACTGATCGTGGCCACGACCGAGGCGGAACTGCCCCGGCTGAAAGTGCTCGCCGAACGAGCTGCGGCAAACGGCGCCCCGGCTCGACTCGTGTCTGGCGACCGAGCGCGAGAACGCGAGCCCCACGTGAACGCGATCGCGGCGCTCGAGGTCGACTCGACCGGAATCATTGACTACAAACACGTCAGTCGCCGGCTCATCGAGATCGCGGAGAGCCAGGGTGCCGAGCTCATCCTGGGCAGTACTGTGACCGACATCACTGTCACCGACAGCGAAGTCGTTGTGCAGCACGACCTGGGAACTGTCACCGCCGATTACCTGATCAACTGTGCCGGGTTGCAGAGCGACCGGATAGCTCGCCTCGCCGGACTAGCCCCTCAGGTGCGAATCGTTCCCTTCCGGGGCGAGTACTACGAACTCGTTGACTCGGCCAAGCACCTGGTGAAAGGTCTCATCTACCCGGTGCCTGACCCGAACCTCCCGTTCCTGGGAGTGCACCTCACCAAAATGGTCGACGGCTCAGTGCACGCCGGGCCCAACGCCGTGTTTGCGCTGTCCCGCGAGGGTTACCGCTGGAACAACATCTCGGTGCGGGACACCTGGCAGTCTGTGACCTACCCCGGGCAGCTGAAGCTTGCGAGCCGCAACCTGGGCACCGGGATCAACGAGATCGTTCGATCGCTGTCGAAGTCCCTGTTCGCCAAGAGCCTCGCTCGACTCGTGCCCGACATCACCAAGTCGGACATCGTGCCGGCGGGTGCCGGAGTGCGTGCTCAGGCGATCCTGCCCAGCGGATCCCTCGCCGACGACTTCATCCTCCAGCCAGCGCGGCGCCAACTGCACGTGCTCAACGCGCCATCGCCCGCGGCAACGAGCGCGCTCGAGATTGCCCGCTATATCGCGGCCGAGACGGGCTTAGGGCGAGCTCGGTGACCAGACTGCGTCTGGCTCCGCGCTGGGTCGCTTTCGCAGCGACCTTCGCGGCCAGCGCGGTCCTGATGACCCTGTGGTCATTTGCTAGCCCACCGATGAGCATCCCCGACGAGCCCTCGCATGTCACCTACGCGGCCGCGGCCGCCCGTGGTCAGTTCATCGGAAACACCGCTGGGCATCCCGACTACGCGGTCGTTCAGGTACCGATGTACGTCACCAACAGCGCCTACCTCGTGTGCTTTCGCGCGAGCACGGCCACAACGGCCGCGTGTCAGAACACGGTCGATCTCGGGGATTCGAACGCCCTCGTTGACGGCGTGACGACCTCGACACTCAATTCCCCGCTGTACTTCGTTCTCACCGGTCTACCCACGCTTGTCGCCAGCGGCGAGCTGGCGTTCTCGCTCATGCGAGTCGTGTCGGCTCTCCTGTGCTCGCTGCTGCTGGCGATCGCTGGCTTCGCGCTGGTGCAGCTCGGGCGCGGTCCGCGAGCAACAGTCGCACTTGTCGCGCTGTTCGCTGCAACCACACCGATGTTGCTGTTTCTTGGTGGCAGCGTCAACCCCAATTCGGCCGAAGTGTGTGCCGCGATCGCCGTAACCTGCTGCCTCCTGCTGCTCGGCCAGGATCCCGACGCCACTGGTCGCCTGCACGCGGAGCGGCTCGGTGTGCTCACCCTCAGCACACTGATGCTCGTCAACACACGAAGCCTCTCGCTGGCCTGGTTGCTCGCCGCGGTCGTGGTGGGCCTCGCGATGGCCAAGACCGGCGCACTCCGGATGCTCTTCTCACGTCGGTCCACATGGGCCGCGTTGGCCATCATCTCGCTCGGGGTCATGGCGGCGGTCGTCTGGTTCCTCATCCCCAAGGGTCTTGCGTCGTCCCCCGACCTTGCGGTGGGAACCGATGTGAACCCGTGGTACGCGTTCGGCCGGATGGTGCTGATCGCGCCCCTGTTCGCGATCGAGTGGGTGGGAGTGTTTGGATGGCTGGACACACCGCTACCGATCCCGGTCTACGTTGCCTACGGTCTGGCGAGCGCCGCCGTCGTCGCATTCGCGCTGCGGGTGGGCACCCGCGCGCGCCGCTGGCTCCTCATTGGCATTGGGATTGCCATCGTGTTCATCCCGGCAGCGGCGCAGGCGCTGCTCATCGGGCAGTGGGGCTGGGTGTGGCAGGGCAGATATCACCTCGCGCTGTTCGGCATCCTGATGGTTGTCGCGGGCGCCACTATCGATGTCTCCGAATCGGTCGTGTGGCGGCGATGGAACGCTGGTGCGCTTCGCGCGGTGCTGTGGGTAGTTGCGATCATCCACGTGGCGGCTTTCATCATCGCGTTGTATCGCTACACGGTTGGCACCGCACAGCCGCTCTGGTCGATGTTCACCGCACCGGCCTGGCAGCCGCCCGGCGGCACCATCCTTCTCACCCTTCTCGTAGTGGGCGCCGTTGCGCTGCCCACCGTGCTCATCGACCGCCGCCTACCGAGGGTGCTGCCGATCACGCGCTAGCTGGAGCTGAGCGATCCGCGCTGAAATGCCTGAGTGCACGTCCCCGCGGAACAAACCGCATCGGCCGTGGGCCAGCCCACTGAGCCTGAGGAACCCCCGAGGCCGAAGTACTTGGTACGGATGCCGCCGCTCACAGCCCACGTGCCGGCCGACGACGAATACACCGATGCCGCCGAATAGGCCTGGCCGAAACCGCCACCGTTGCCGGAAATCGTCAACAATCCCGAAGTGCGACTCCCGACTTCGGGATGCGCCACCGCGTAGTCCTCGATCGCCGGAAGGGCGACCCTCGCTCCCGTCAACGATGACCAGTAGATTGCCCCACCCTGGAATGGCTGCGAACAGACCCCGGCCGCGCAGGTCGCATCGGCGGTAGGCCACTGCAGAGTGCCCGCCGCACCACCCAGCGCGAAGTAGTAGCTGCGGATATTCGAGACCACCGCCCACGTTCCGGCCGATGACGAGTAGACCGAACCGAGCACGTAGGCCTGTCCAAACCCGCCGCCGTTGGCGGCGATTCGAATCACGCCAGACGATCGCGCGCCCAGAGCTGCGGTGTGGGCAGCGGCATAGGTTTCGATGGCCGGGATGCCTATCCAGGCGCCAGCTCCCGCGGTCCAGTAGATGGCGCCACCCTGGAACGGCTGAGAACAGACCCCGGCCGCGCACACAGTGTCACCCGCGGGCCACCCGAGTGAACCTGCGGCTCCGCCAATGCCGAAGTAGTAGGCGCGAATGGGACCGTATACCGCCCACGCTCCCGCGCTCGACGAGAAGATGGACCCGGTCGCGTAGACCTGACCGTAGCCGCCACCATTGACGGCGATCCGCAACAACGTCGACGTTCGAGCGCCCAGTTCGGCGGCCTTGGTGGCGGCAACGGCCTCAATCTCGGGCAACCCAATGCGTCCGACCCCGCCGGCGACATACGCAGTGCCCTTGTGGAAGGCCTGCGAACAGGTCGTCGATACACAGCTTGCCTCGCCGGTTGGCCAGCCGAGCGTGCCCAACGACCCACCAAGCGCGAAGTAGTAGCTGCGAACCGGCTCGGCGACGGTAAACGTGCCGGCCGTCGACGAATAGACGGAGCCGTTGGCAAAGACCTGAGCAACCCCGCTGGCTATCGTTATCGGTTCGCTCGCCGGCCAGCCGAGCTGGGTCGCATTCGAACCGGTGCCGTAATACGTTCCGATGTCACCAATCAGCGCAATAGTGGATGCCGGTCGACTGAGTATGACGCCGCCATCGAACGATTGACGGGTGCCGGCGATACCCACCAACGGGGACTCATCCGTCGTCGGCCAGCCGAGGATTCCGACTGCGCCACCGTCTCGGAAGTACCTGGTGCGGATGTCGCCAGACACCAGTCTCGGCTGCTGCCCAGCCTTCGCAAACAGGGAGGCGAACTGGAAGGCCTGGGCCTCGCCTCCCGCGAGCGACACTCGATCGCTCGCCGGCCATCCCCATGGCCCAGCCGACCCATTCTTGGTGAAGTACAGGTCACGGAACGGCCCGGTGACCGCCCACGCGCCTCGAGGAGAACTCCAATAGATGGAGCCGCCCGCGAATGCCTGCCCCACGCCGCCGCCATTGGCGGAGATGTCGATGTATCCACTGGTCGGTGCGCCGAGCGGGCCGGTCGCGCCGCCGAGCGCGGCGTGCTTCTCCGCGATTCGCGCCGGGCCCTGCGCGTAGGTTGGTCCAAACCAGTCCGTGAAATAGGAGTAGAAGTTGCGGTTTCCGTACGACGAGCAGGTATTGCTCGATGCGCCATACCCGGCGGCGAGCGCGGCCGCATTCGGTTGGTATGGCGTGTAGTAGTAGAGCGCCGCGGTGGCCTTGTTCTCGATATACACCGAGCCGTATCCGCACCTGCCGGTGTCGGGGTGGTAAGCCACGTTGGCGTAGCCGCCGACCGGATACCACGTGAAGTAGTTGCTTGTGCCGGGCGGGTTTCCGTAACGCTTGAGTTGCCAGGTGCCCTTGTACACCTGATTGTAGAACCATGCGAACTCAGTGTCGCAGGGCGCGGTGTCCGGCCACGCGTAACCCATGGCCCACTGCCACGAACCGAGGCCGGGCGACGACTTGGTCACCAGACCCTGTTCCTTTTGCAGGGTCACAAGAATGACTTGCGGGTTGATTCCGCAGGCCTGAGCGACCTTGTAAATGATCCGAGCGACCGGCTCGTTCGCGGCGCCGGCATACGCCGAGCACATCGCGTCAGCCGGCCGGGAGAAGGTGGTCTGGGTCGTATTCATCAGGCAGGATGCCCCGGTCGCGCAGACGGGAACCTTGCTAACCAGAAAGGATTGAATTTGTGCCTCGGTCATCGCACCAGAGTTGAAGAAGACCTCGTCGCTGATGATGTTGCCCGGGCGGAACTGCGAAAAATCGGCGGCCGTCGCTGGCGGTGCCGCCGGAGCGACCGCGGCGCTGAGGCCGACGACGGCGAGCGCAATAACCGCGAACATCGCAGTCCATCGCCTGAATCGGGCCGCCCCCGCACCTACCATTTTTCCATGCTAGGCCGCGGATGCGGCAAATCCGGGGAACCTAGCACCGCGTTGCAGCGCGGTGCCCAGACAACTCGATGGGTTATTCTCGACTCAGCCGCACGGCCACTCCCTTCGCTGTGGCGCGCGAGAAGGTATCGACTCTTATGATTCTGGCGGTCGTGCTGTGGCTGATTCTTGCCACCATTCCGGGCATCGCTATCCTTCGATTCAGCCGCGCCAAATGGGGGATCTGGGCCGGTCTCGCCGTTTCTTCCACCGTTTCGCTTGGCGCGCTCTATCTCGTTGGGTTGGTCGCGAGTCGAGCCGGTGTGCCCGTTGTCTGGGCCGTCGGCGGCGTGGTCGGCGCCCTCTGCATTGTCTGGATCGCGGCGGAGGTAATCGCGTTCCGCCGGGACATCGCAGCGGTGACGCGCTGGCGACGCGGTCTCTCGGGCCGCTCGCTTTCGGAATACGTGGCATGGGCGTGCCTCGGGCTCGGAGTCGCCGGGGGGCTCGCGGCGTGGAGCATCCTTCAGTCGGGGTTCGACTTCCCGCCCGGCTGGGACTCCATGCACCACGGCTACTTCATCCGCCAGATCATGGCCTACCAAACGCTCGACAGCACTGTCGTCTTATCGTCGTCGCCCACGACCGCTGACGCGGCGCCGACCTTCTACCCACTGGCCTTTAACCTCGCGGCTGCCCTGATCGCTCAGGTCTCGGCGCTTCCGGTCTCCCAGGGAATCCTAGGGAGCACCATTGCCTTCGGCGCCGTGTTCGCACCAATCACCGTGTTCGCGTTCGCGCGCACAATCGACGGCGCTCGGCCACTGGTTGCCGGTGTCGCTGCGCTCGTCACTCCGTTCGTTGTGACCCCCTACCTCATCGTCGAAACGGGACGCGTCAACGCCGTTCTGGGACTCGCGGTGGCTCTGGGTACTGCCGTCGCGCTGTTGGCGTCACCACGCGCTCCGCGCTGGGCTCAGTTCCTCGTTCCCGTGCTCAGCGTGCTGGGCCTTGCCGGTCTGCACACGTCCGAACTTCCTCTAGCTATCGCAGCGGCCGGCGCGGTGGCGATCGCGATCGCGGTGCGCTCGCCGCACGCGCTGCCGATCTTCGGGCGGTGGTTGGCCTGGAGTGCGACAGCCAGCGTCGCGGCGATTGCACTCATCGTGCTGCTCGAACCCAGCCTGCTCGTCGCGGGCAGCCAACGCAGCGGTGCGATCGGCCCAGTGGGCGACGAACAGTCGCTGCTGGCGGCGCTGAAGGGGCTCGCCGCATTGGGCCATGCAAACGGGCTGGGTGGCCCGCTGCCGGTACTCCAAGTCCTCGTTCTCGTCGGGCTCATGGTGCCGATCGTCGGGCGCTCGTGGCGGCCGTGGCTTCCGGTGACCGCGGTGTACGCGGCGTTCGGCGCACTCTTCGTCGCGCTAGTTACCCATGCGCTCGGCGTGCTCGGCTTCCTGGGCTTGCCCTGGTATCAGGACTTCAACCGACTCGCGTGGTCGCATGCCATCCTGGGGGTGATCCCGGCTTCACTCGCGCTGGTCTGGGGGCTGTCGTGGCTCATCGATCGGATCGCCGCCCTTCGTCCCCGTGCACCGGTCATCGTTGCCGGAGCGAGCTTGGCCATCCTCGCCGCATTCTCGACGCCCGGTGTTGTCACGATCGGTCAGACGATTGTGGCGAACTCGGCCCCGGCCGATGCCGACTCACGCACGGTGTTTGTCGCTCTGAGCAACACCGTTGACCCGGGCGAGGTAGTGCTCGACGATCTGCGGATGTCGGGCTCGCTGTGGATGTACAACGACTACGGCGTCGAACCACTATTCGGCAATTCCCCCTACCTCGGCGGGGCCTCGCAGTCGTGGAAGGAGCGCCTGTGGTTACGCTCACACCTCGACGCGATCAGCACCGACGACTGTGTGGCGGCCTTGCTCGCAAAATACGGCGTGAAATACATCTATGTCGACTCCGCGAAGATCTCGGATGGCGTGCCGCAATACAGCGAGGCGACTCTGCAAGCGCACCCCGAGTTCGTTCTCGTCACGAGGTCCGGCGCCGCGGCGGTGTACTCCGTTTCGATCGACTCGAGTGCAACCTGCGATCGTGACGTCACAGTCGGGGTTGTGTGGTGATCGGGTCTAGTTCGTGACGACTTCGTAAATCCAGAACTCGGTCGGCCCCTCGGTGAGAGTCTCGCCGAGCTCCAGACACTTCTGATCATCGAGCGCTTCGACAGCGAGAACGTGGGTAACGTGCTGCTGAGCGAAGCTCGCGCAGGAGTCGAAGGTTCCGCTGATCTGGTCGGCCCCCGGGTTGGTGAGCACAGGGTCTCCGACACCGCTGCGCCACGAGATGCTGGCCAGCCGATTCCACTGCGTTTCGTACTTATCCGCGGGGTCGATCCAGTCCCACATC
>JBBQZJ010000056.1:0-10456 GCA_038207805.1 Actinomycetales bacterium
GAAGTCGGCTCGGCGGGCAAGCGCCAGCAGGATCGGCGCTGCCTCCGAGACGGGCCAGAGCCCTGAGCGGTAGTTAACATCGAAGCTCAACGCCGCTCCGCAACGCCGGACGCGCTCGATCACCGCACCGATCAAATCCGAACACGTGGAAGACAGCGCGGGCGTGATTCCCGAGATGTGCACGATTCTGGCGGCCTCAATGGGAACGCGTTCGAGGGTCTCAGGTGTCATCGCCGCCGCCGCTGAACCCGTGCGGTAGTAGTTCACTCCGTGGCCCGGGTTCTTGAAATAGACCCCGGTGGGTGCGTTCGGGTTAAAGCGCACCAGTGTTGTATCCACTCCGTGCCCCCGGAGCTGAGCTTCCACCCGATGTCCGAGCGCATCATCCCCCAGGTCGCTCACCCACGCCGCGTGGTGCCCGAGCGCCGCAAGGTGCACCGCAACGTTCGACTCCGCACCACCCGCCTCGAGCCGGAAGAGCTCGGCGGTATCCAGTGCTTCGGGCACAGTAGGGGTGACCAGAACCATGGTTTCCCCAATAGTCACAACCTCGGGGTGCTTCGTGCGGTTCATGCTCGTGCTCCAGATAACGCGACCGGGTGTGGGAGTCTCCTTGGTCACAGGGTAGCTGCGTGCAGCAGCCCAACCGCTCGGCCAGGAGCACCGCTGGCATCGCGCGGGCGCAACGCCCTGCGCGCGCGCTGCGATACCAGCGCATCCTCAGGTGCTGTCTTCTTCTCGAGGGAGCCAAGACATTGGCCGGGGTTCTGCCGTCGAGTTGCCAATTGAGGAGACGAAGCGTCGCTGGGAAGCAACCAATCCGGAGTGGCCCATCATGCACTTCGTTTGTGGCGGCGTGACTCGGAATCAATTTATGGCCAGGCACAAAGCTAACCATGTGCAGGTCGCCTATGCACCCAGCGCAGCCAAAGCAGCTTGTGGCGACTCTCCCGCGAGGTGATGAGGTCGATGTCGAGACTGATCTCGCCGCCGACGCGAAAGAGGGTGGCCCATCCGCCGATGAGGATCGACGGTTCGAGGTCATGACCGAGTCGGTCGACGAGAGCGCGGATGGCGCCGTTGTCGTATGCGTAGAGGCTAGGCACTGGCTCGCTGATCCCAGTCGGCGTCGGTGAACAGCTTCGCTTTGAGCGCACGGGTGAATTCGGCGGCTTGCCATCCTGGGCTTGCCCACAGGTCCGCGTAAGTTTGGGCAAGGCTGGCGTATCCGGTTCGCCAGGTGCGCGCCGCTAGCGAATCTTGAGTCAGGATGATGACCTCGCTACCCGCGAGGAACTCACTTTGAGCCAAGGGGCGAGTCGTGTACACGATGCGACGGCCCAGATCGGCGACGGTGTTGCGGCCACCCAGGTAATGCACTGCAGCAGTGCTGCCGCTCAGCGCGTAATCGACCTCGGGGTCGTCCAGTAAAGCTTGGGCTGCGGCAAGAGTCGTTGAAGCCATGGTGTCGGCGCGTAGGTTGCGGTGAGCTGCGAACGCTTCGAGAAGCTTCACTGGCGAGACGACCGTGTAGCCTCGGCGCGCGTTCGCGCGGACGGCACCGATATCGACGAGTCGCCCGAGAGCTTGGTGAGTCGTGGAAGGTGCAACCGATGCAGCATCCGCGATGTCGCCGATACTGTTCCAATCGCGCTGCCCCTCTAGCGCGGCGTCGGCCAAGGTGCGCCAGACAATCTCCACATTCTTCATCTCGCCATGATCGCGTATTTCATATAAATATGAAACAAATCATCCGTATTTATATGGATAAAAATTTGGTGGCTTCGTGATGAGTCGAGATGCTGGAAGCGGGGCGCGAGGGTGATCTGTTCGTAGGGGCCTTCGCGGGCCGGTCGATTATCGCCCCCAGATGGAGACGACTGCGGCGATGAACGCCGGGAGGGCGGCGAGGACCGCGAGTGCAATCAGTATGCGTCCGGTGATGGCCCCAGCTCGAGAGGCGCGCAGTGTGAGAAACCATGGCAGCAATCGAGGGCACGCGAGCGCTACCAGCGCACCCCCGGCGAGGACGACACCGACGGGGAATAACACCACTGCGGGGAGCAGGGCCGCACCGGTGCAAGGCCAGTTCCGTCGCGTCATGAGGGGGAGGCTGCGGCTGAGACGCCCCGCAATCGCGGAGAGCACTGCGCCCTGCACGATGGCGAGCGCTCCGAGGAGCAGGACCGAGAGCCATCCGGGACCGACGATGTCGAAGTCGATGTTGTCGGGTCGAAGCGGATCGACAAACGGGGAGACGGTAATGAGGAGAATGGCGCCGAAGGTCGGACCGGCAAGGCGTCCGCGCGGAAGCCACGGGGCAGTAAGGAGGTAGAGCGCGGTTGACGCGAAGGCGAACGGCAGGGCGCCGAAAACCATGAAGGCGAAAGTCCCTTGGAGGGTGATGGAGCCAACGAGTTCCTGCGCCTCGGTCAGCCGACCCTTTGCGTCGGGGGATGTGATCGCGAGGAGACGCATCGCGAGTCGCCCACCCGCGCCAGTCACGAGCACACCGGTCGCCGTGCCAACCACGGTGAACATGGTCGCCCACCAGAGATAGAAGCGGAGGCCGGAACCGTGTGTATGGCGCGAAGATCCGGCAGGAAGCGAGTCCAAGGACGCCTCGAACGGGCTCTCAGGTGGCATCAGCCGCTCCTTACCCCAGACGACTGCCAAAACAAGTGCGCCGGCGAGAAAGACTCCGGCCAGGATCATCAGGAACATTTGACCTCGTGTCTACACAGTCCGAGCCGCCTGGCCGCAATCTACACCACTGCCCATCTCGGTCGCGCGGCCGGCACATCCTACTCACATCGTGTCGAGGATGCCGACCAGTTGTTCTCGGGTCGTGGTGGGGTTGATGATCGCGAAGCGGGTGTTGGGCATCCCGAGGTGTGAACTCGGTGTGACGAACGCGCGCTGGTCGTGTAGCAAACGCGCTGACCACGCGGCATAGTCTGCGCCCGACCAGCCGACCCGCTCGAAGACGACGACGGAGAGTTGGGGCTGACGCACGAGCCTCAGATTCTCCCGGCTCTCGATGTCGAGGGCGATGTCACGGGCGAGTTCGATCGAGGAGGTGATCGCGTCGCGGTAGGCGGCCCCGCCGTAGGTGGCGAGCGAGAACCAGAGCGGAAGGCCGCGAGCGCGGCGCGTCAGCTGAATCGCGTAGTCCGATGGGTTCCACTCGTTGCTGTCGTTGAGTGCGTCGAGGTATTCGGCATGCTGGGTGTGGGCGAGCTTGCCGATGTCGGGATCGCGGTAGATGAGCGCGCAGGCGTCGTAGGGCGCGAACAGCCACTTGTGGGGGTCGACGATGAGCGAATCCGCGCGTCCAACGCCGTCGAACAGTGCTCGCGTCAGCGGCGACAGCATCCCCGCGAGCCCGTAGGCGCCATCCACGTGGAGCCAAAAGTCGAACTCGTCCTTGAGCGCCGCAATCGATGCGATGTCGTCGACGATGCCGAAGTTTGTCGAGCCTCCCGTCGCCACCACGGCGAACGCTGACCCGCCCAGCTGTTCGAGAGCGGCGCGTACCGCTGAACCCTGGAGGGCGCCGCCGTCGGTGGGCATGACTTTGAGCACGTCAACGTCCATCACTCGGGCAGCCGCTGCGATTGACGAGTGCGCTTCGGCGCTGCAAATGATCGTCCAGCGTGCGGGAAGTTCGGCACCAGCATCCGTGCGGGTTCGTCGGGCATGGTCGCGCGTGGCGACAAGCGCCGACAGGTTTCCGATGGTGCCGCCCTGCACGAAAACGCCGCCGGCGCCGGTCGGCATCCCGAACTCGTTCGCGAGCCAGGTGAGCACCTCGTTTTCGGCGTGCACAGCGCCCGAGCCCTCCATCCACGAACCCGAGTACACCGCGGTTGCCGACACCACCAGGTCGAACGCGGTGGCGGCCTTGGTAGGCGCATTGGGGATGAAGGCGAGGTATTGAGGATGATCGGACGTGATGCACGCGGGAGCCAGCACATGCTCGAACAGGGCGAGCGCACGGGATGCCCCGATGCCAGCCTCGTTGACCGTCGGGCCTACAAGGCGATTCAGTTCCGCCTCGGGGAGCGGCTTATCCAGCGGAGTATCCGTGCCGAGGATGCGGCGGCGTGAATACTCCAGTACCGAATCCACGAGCGCGGTCGTCTCGCCCGCGACCGAGTGCATTCGTGCTGCGCTCGTAGTCTTAGCGGGCTCTGCTCGAGTCATCTGCGGCCTTCCTGCAGTGTTGGGGAGTTGTGAGCATCGTGGCACACAACCGCCGCCGTGGCCGTCAGCCCAGCATCACCTTCGTCGGGTCGGCCGGATCCACTCGCAGCGTCGTGACCTTTCCCGGCTGCCAGTTACCCAGCGCGGCGGCCGCGATCATTTGGCGATGGACTACCTCGTACGGAGCCTTTCCGTCGATTGTCACCTCGAGCGTGATGTCGTAGATCGGGGTGACATCGAACTTCTGGCCAGTGTCGACGATCGCCTTGACCGTTCCCGAGCCGCGCACCGCGGCGTTGTAGGCGGCCGCGTTCTGGAACGGGTTGAAGCCGGGCGCACCGGAGGTGGCACCCGAGATGCCGGCTGCGGCATCCCGAAACTGTGCAGCCTGCTCCGCGGCGTTGGCGGCTTGTGCGATGCCGTCTCTGATACCCGGTCGAGGGTTTTTCGCGGCGGCATCCATGAGCCGCCCCACGTCGTCGAGAATGCCCATGGCTACATGAACGGCTTGTCGCCGAACGCCACGAGGTTCTTGTCGGCGGGGTCGATGCGCCCCGCCATCGTCGTGCCGTCGGCGTAGCCAGATAGCGTGCTCGGGGGGATGATCTGAGGCAACTGCACGGTGTACGCCTTGCCGCCCTCCGGGGTGACGGTGAGGTTCAGGATGTACTTCGCGTTACCCGCCACGGACTCGCCCGTGTCTACCTTGCTGTCGATTGTGATCGACGCGGGTGAACCGACACCCAGGATGCGGTTCTGCTCGTGCGCTTGGCCCTCAATTGCGGAGCGGTCGGCGCTGAGGCCCGCCATGTCGTTCGCCGCCGGATCGGCCGTGCCCCCGGCGTAACCGGAGTTCTTGAGAATCTCGTCCGCGGCCGCCTGTGCCTCCGCGGCTTGCTTCGCCCAGTCGCCACCTGCTCCGGCTCTCGGGATGTTGTCGAACAGGCCCATGGAATACCTCCCAGTCACGAAAGAAAGCAGCATTCGCTTTCGACTCATCTGTGAGCCTAGCCAGCGCGCCCTATAGTCGGAAGGGTGAACGAGAAAGATCTGCTCGCCCTCTGGTCGTCGGCACGGCTGCACATCGTGGTGTCGCAGCTCGCGCCGACCTTCCTGCTCACTGTGACCATCACTGCCCTCTCCGTGACGGGTGGCAATGGCGGTCCGATTGCAGTGCGCGTTGCCGGTGCTGGAATCCTGCTCGCCTCGGGCATCCTCGGCTCCATCGCTCAGTACACGGCGGCCAGCGAAGCACAGGCGATCGCGGCCGATCTGCGTGAGATCGAGAATCCGTCCCGAGTCGTTGCGCAGATCATCCAGACTGCATGGTGGACGACCATCGTCAAGTTCGTGACCCCGGCGATTTTCACGGGGATCTTTCTCGCGATCCTCTGGCAGCTGTTTATCGCGGGCTAGGCGCTCGCACGGCTAGCTCACAGAAATGACGCCCATCATCCCGTTGTCTTCATGATCGAGGATGTGGCAGTGATAGACAGTCGTGCCCGTGAAGTCGTCGAAGGCGATGCGCACCTTCGACTGGCTGTGCGCTGGCACGTTCACGACATCCTGCCACGTGGGTGTCTGCACGTCTCGACCGCCGATCTGGATGACCTGCATCGGCCAGACGTGCAGATGGAACGGATGATCCATCGAACTGGTGTTGACGATCGTCCACTCCTCGATCGTGCCGGCGGCCACGTACTGGTCGACGCGGGCAGGATCGAATTGACGCCCATCGATCGTGAACGCCATCATCGAACCGCCCATGCCACCTCCACCCATCTCGAGGGTGAGGGTTCGTTCGCCATCGAGGGGCTGGGCACGCAGGTCTCGCGGCGCTGAGAACGACGGGCTCTCGAATGCGCCCACTGTGGTACCGGACACGTTTACCGTGGCGAGGGTCACAATGTCCCCCGGCGCCGCGTTCCCGCCCATCATACCCGCGGGGGAGCCCCGATCCACTGGCATCGCGTGCAACAGAGACGTGCCTGCCGCCATGGTGACGAGAACATCGGCTCGGTTGCCAGGCATGAGCTGCAGGGAGCTTACGTCGCGTGGCGAGGCAAACCGGCCGATGTCGTTGCCAAGTAGTTGCAGCCGCTGGCCGTCGAGTCGTAGGTCGAGGTAGCGCGACGTGCAGGCGTTCACGATCCGCCAGCGTTCGCGGTCTCCCGGATGGGCGTTAATGGTCGCGCCGACCTGCCCGTTGAGCAGCACGGTCGCGCCTTCGCGCCCGCGCATCCGGTCCATCTGCGACGCTACCGCAATGGTCCCGAACGCATCGAACGTCGTGTCGGAAACGATGAGCACTCGTTCGGTCGTTGCTGCCGTCTCGGTGGTGTCATCGACGATGATCGCGCCGTAGAGACCACCGAAAACTTGCTGGGCGGCCATGCCGTGGTGGTGCGGGTGGTACCAGAACACCCCCGGCGGATGATCGGCTGGGATTTCATAGCGATACTCGCCGGTTGCGCCCGCATCGATACGCCGCAACACGTTGTCTCCGGGGTCCTGCGGTGACACGTGCAGCCCATGGGTGTGCAGGTTCGTCGGATCCCCGAGAGAGTTCGTGAGGCTCACCGACAGAGTATCGCCTGGTTGCACCCGGAGTGTCGGCCCTGGGAGCGACCCGTTGTAGGTCATCGCGGTGATCGTGGCTGCGCCGATGAGAACCCGGGATGGCGCGGCAACGAGGGCCACATCGAGCGCGCCGTTGGCGCTGCTGAGCACTTTCGGTTGCCCGAGATCGGTCACGTTCTGCGAGGGCGATCGGGATGCAGAGTTCGCCGTCAACCACGAAACCAGTCCAGCACCTCCCGCGAGCACGACGGCCGCACCCACCCCTCCCAGAGTCAGTGCTCCACGCCGAGTGATGTGCTCCATCAGGCACTTTCAGAACGCGCGCGCATGCGTTGACTCTCGTCGACTCGGTTCCTGCGCGACAGAGTCTTAGGTCCCGTTGACGGCGAGAGTCGACGATCACGCCCGTGAGCGCGCCCAAGCTCAAGGCGATTGTTGAAGCAACCCCCGAAGGGTTCCGGGAATCCACTTGCTCGCATCCCGCTCGGTTAGCCGACCTTCTCTGATTTCGGATGCTGCACCGTGAAGAATCGAGAAGTAGCACGCCGACTGCCATCGCAGCGGCTGGTCGGTGCGAAACGAGCCGTCGGCGCGGCCGCGGGCCAAGAGGTGCTCCACTCGAGCCCGCGGATCGTGATGACTTGCCTGCATCTCACCCTCGGGCAGCGACTGCTCCATGACCCCCCGAAGCGTGTTGACCTCGGACAGCAGTCTCCATGACGACGTGGCGAGCGCGTCGAGCGCATCCCAGGGCGATCCGGTGAGGTCTACCGACGCCAGCTCGGCTTCGACCCGCGCCATAGTGCTGTGCAGCAGCACGGTGAGGAGCTCATGTCGGGACGAGAAGTGCCCATATAGGGTGACGCGGCCGACGCCGGCGGCCTGAGCGATGTCGGCGAGACTCGATGCGGGATTGGCAACGAGACACTCGGCGGCCGCCGCCAAGATCGCGTCACGATTACGGGTCGAATCGGAGCGGACTGCCCGCTCGCGCTGTGCTTGTGCCACTGCCACCTCTTCGCTAAATCAGACACTATTGTACATGATTAGCCGTGGTGACTCGGCGGCCGGACTGACGACCCGACGCCTTACTCTTCCCGCATCGCGCGGGGGAGGTTCTGGATTGCAGCGGCCTCGCGAGCCACTTGTTCCTCGATCATCCCCTGAACGAGTTTCATGACCCCCTGGATCTCTAGCGTTATGGCGAATGTGACCCGACACGAGTCGGAGGAGACCGGGGTGATAGTGAACGTTCCGCGCGGTCGGGCCGGTCCCGCCGTTACCTCGAACTCGAGTCGGGTCGGTTCTTGCCAGCCCACTACCCGATAGTTCGCCTGCATCTTGCGGCCGCCTGGGCCAAGAAGCAACTGCTCGTACTCCGCGCCGAGACCGCTGCCACGAATGTGGCGAATTTCGTAAACACCGCTTCGCCACTTGGGGTTATTGGCGCCATCTGCCAAAAACGCGAAAGCGTCTTCCGCCGAACGCGCAACATCAACGCTGGACGTCGATCGCACCATGGAGTTCCTTCCCGTGCCTACAATTCTCGCCCTGGCCTCCAGCGCCCATCGATCACGCCGCGTCGAGCGCCGATCGCTCCTCGGCGGTGAGCTCAAGCTCCACCGCCGTGGCTGAGTCGATGATCGACTCGGGTCGCGAGGCCCCGGGGATCGGAATCACGCCCGGACCTTTCGCCAGCTCCCACGCAAGGCAGACAACTTGCGGGCTCACGCCGCGCGCATCCGCGACCCCCTGGAAGGCCGCGAACTTCTTGCCCAGGGAGCTGGCGCCGCCGATACCGCCGAGCGGGCTCCAGGCAAGAAAGGCGATGCCGAGCTCGGTGCACAGCTCGAGCTCCGGCTCGCTTGAGCGGAAGGCCGGGGAGAACTGATTCTGAACCGACACGAGGCGGCCGCCGAGTATTTCCTGTGCGAGGCGGATCTGGTTGGGGTTGGCATTCGAGATGCCGGCCATACGAATCTTGCCCTCGTCGAGCAGATCGCGGATCGCTCCGACCGACTCGGCGTAGTCGACTTCGGGGTCGGGGCGGTGGAACTGGTACAGCCCAATCGCGTCAACACCGAGCGCTCGCAGTGAAGCTTCGGCGGCGCGCTTCAGATAGTCCGGATGTCCGTTCTGCTCCCACGGTCCGGGCCGCGCGATGGTTCGGTGGTGACCGCCCTTGGTGGCGACAAGAACGTTCGACGTATCGCCCGAATAGCTCTTAAGGGCCTTCGCGATCAACAGCTCGTTGTGCGACTCCGCCTCGCCGGCCAAACGGTACGCATCGGCGGTGTCGATGAGGGTGATGCCGGCATCCAGAGCAGCATGGATCGTCGCGATCGAGCGCGCCTCGTCGGGCCGACCCTCGATCGACATCGGCATGCCGCCGAGACCGATGGAGGAAACCGTGAGATCGCCAATAGTTCGTGTCTTCATATCGTTAGCCTACGCAGTCGAGGGCGACCGAGATTTTTCGTCGACGATGGCTCAGATCGTAGGTGCCGGGGTAGCGTTGAGAGTCAGCGAAGACCGGCGAACGAAGGAGCACAATGTCCCACGAAGAAGCCCTCGAAACGGTAACCACGATCGCGCGCACGCACGCCGCCGAGGTAGATGCAGAGGGACGTTTCCCGCACGAGTCGATTGCGGCCCTGCGCTCGAGCGGTCTGCTCGGGCTGGTGCTGTCTACCGACGTCGGCGGGATGGGTAAGGGGCCTCAGGAGTTCACTCAGGTCGTCTCGGCCCTCGCCGCCTCGTGCGGGTCGACCGCAATGATCTACCTCATGCACGTTGCTGCCGCCGTGACCGTAGCTGCCGCTCCACCGGAGGGTCAGCCGGACTTGGTCGCACGCATGGCCAGCGGAGAAAGCCTCGGCACGCTCGGATTCAGCGAGAAGGGATCGCGCTCGCACTTCTGGGCTCCCGTCTCACAATCAACACTCAGGGGCGACACGGTGGCGTTCACCGCAGACAAGAGCTGGGTCACATCGGCCGCCTATGCGGACGTGTATGTATTGTCGGCCGGCTCAACTTCCGGTGTCGCAGGCGAGGTCGATATCTACGCGATCCCGGCGAAAACGGAGGGCCTCACAGTCGCCGGCCCGTGGAAGGGATTGGGGTTTCGGGGTAACGAGTCATCGCCGATGACCGTCGACGTACACATCCCGGTCAGCTACCGTTTGGGCGACGTCGCAGGCGGCTTCGGTCTCATGATGGGCACGGTTCTTCCGTGGTTCAACCTGGGCAATGCATCCGTCTCCCTTGGCCTAGCGGGGTCCGCAGTGGATGCCGCAATCAAGCACGTCTCGGCCGCTCGCCTCGAACATCTGGACGAGGCACTGTCGGCGCTGCCCACCATTCGAGCTCAGGTGGCGAAAATGAGTATCGCCCTCGCGGTGCAGCGCGCGTTCTTGTCGTTCGCCGCCGACAGTATCGCTAACCCCACTGACTCGACGATGCTCAATGTTCTGGGCGTGAAGGCATCTGCCAACGATGCCGCCCTGAGCATTACCGAAACCGCTATGCGAGTGTGCGGTGGGGCGGCCTTTTCGCAGCACCTGCCCATTGAGCGTGCTTTTCGGGATGCCCGCGCCGGTTCGGTCATGGCACCTACGGCAGACGTTCTCTACGACTTCTACGGCAAGGCGGTTACCGGGCTTCCCCTGTT
>JBBQZJ010000057.1:0-10443 GCA_038207805.1 Actinomycetales bacterium
TTGCCACCACGAACGTTTATGGAGATATTGCCGCTCAGGTTGGTGGCTCGGCCGTAACGGTAACGTCAGTCATCGAGGATCCTTCTCAGGATCCGCATTCCTTCGAGGCGAGCGCCCGCGTTCAATTGGCGATCGCGGAAGCCGATGTACTCATCGAGAACGGGGGCGGGTACGACGATTGGGCCGATCGGCTTTTGGCGGCCGCCGACAGCCCCGACATCACGGTTGTCAATGTGGTGAACCTGTCCGGCTACGACCAAGAACCGTCGTCGGGGCCGTTCAATGAGCACGTCTGGTACGACTTTCCGACGGTAGCCACCCTCGTCAATAAGCTCGCTGACGAGTTTGCCCTAAGGTATCCCGCACAAGCGGACCTGTTCACGTCCAACGCGGCAACATTCATCACTTCTCTGAAAGCGTTGGAGGCCACAGAGGCAGCCATGCGGGCGGATTCCGAGGGTGTGGGCGTCGCAATCACCGAGCCAGTCCCGCTGTATATGCTCTCAGCGATCGGACTCACCAACGTCACACCCTCTGAGTTCAGCAAAGCTATCGAGGACGGCACCGACGTCCCGCCTCTGGTGCTCTCAGAAACGCTGGCGCTCTTCACATCCCGTGCAGCGCAGCTGCTCGTCTACAACGAGCAAACCGCTGGGCCGCAGACCGCACAGGTGATCAAGGCCGCCGAGGATGCTGGCGCAGCGACAATCCCGGTCACCGAAACCCTTCCGTCGGGCAAGTCCTATCTGCAGTGGATGTCCGACAACTTGGACGCGATTGGGAAGGCGCTGTCCTAGCATCGCTTCAGTTCGCCGTCCCGCGAGAAGAGCCGTGAGTCGGCGACTGGATCGGTTCTAGCAACCCGTACCCTTGCAGGATGGAGACTCGCGGCAGGCGGCGAACGATGCTGGGACTCAGCATCGGCCTGGTGCTCCTCGCTGGAGCATTCGCCGTGCGGGCGTTCTCGCCACAGACGCTCAACGATGGTCTCTCCGGCGCTACACGGGACTTCTTCACCTTGTCGATCAGCGTGTTCGTCGAATCGTTGCCGTTCATCTTTCTTGGCGTTCTGTTGTCGATGTTCGTACAGATCTGGCTTCCAGCGACTCTCTTCGACCGGCTTCTGCCACGCCGACCGGTTCTTCGCCGTGCAGCGATGTCCTTGATGGGAGTTCTGCTGCCGGTATGTGAGTGCGGCAATGTACCGCTCGCGCGTGGACTGATTCTCCGCGGCCTGACGGTCTCCGAATCGATGACGTTCTTGCTCGCCGCACCGATTCTGAACCCGGTGACGATCATCACCACCTATCAGGCGTTCGGCTGGGACCACGGAATCCTCGCCGGAAGAGTCATCGGCGGGTTTGTCATCGCCAACCTCGTGGGTTGGGTTTTCAGCAAGCATCCCCGCCAACATGAGCTGCTCACTCCTCGATTCGAAGCGAGCTGCCAGTCCCACCATGATCATCCGGAGGAGGGCAACAAGCTGCGACGCAGTGTCACAGGATTCGCTGAGGAGACCAGCGCGATGCTCCCCGCACTCGTCGTCGGCTCTGCCATCGCCGGTGCCATCCAGGTTGGGGTCTCCCGTGACATCCTCATCGCCTTGGGCTCTAATCCGATCTGGTCGGTGCTTGCCCTGATGGGCCTCGCGTTCGTTATCGCCATCTGCTCAAACGTCGATGCCTTTTTCATCCTTTCCTTCGGTTCCACATTTATGCCAGGCAGCATCGTCGCGTTTCTCACCTTTGGGGCGATGGTAGACGTGAAGATGCTTGCGCTGCTGCGCACCACCTTTACGACAGCGACGCTGGTCAGGCTGACGGCCATCGTCGGCTTGTGCTGCATGATTCTCGGATTTGGGGTGAATCTCCTTGGCTAGACGATTCCTTACCCATTGGCGCGGGATTTTGCTGAGCCTGATCGGCATCGTCGCCATCACTTGGCTTGCGCTCACTGACCAGCTCGGCCTCTACATCCACCCGCGATACTTTGTCTTCACCATGATCATGGCCGGAATCGCCGCCGTGTTCGTGATCCTGGCATTCGCGCTGCTGCCCAACTCGAACAGCGAGCCGCACGAGCATGACACGCCCTCGAAACCTTCTCGAGGTGCCGGCTGGTGGGTCGCAGTAAGTAGCGCTCTTCTCGCCGTGACCGCCGCGGCGCTGCTTGTTCTACCTCCCGCTACTTTGACAACCTCGACCGTGGAACAACGCGACATCAATGGCTCCGCGTCCACCTCGGTGCAGGGCGACTCCGTGAACCTGGTAGCGGGCGACTACAGTTCGTTCACGATCAAGGACTGGGCGGGACTGCTGCGTCAAGGGGCCGACGAGGACTTTCTCGCAGGAAAAACCCCGACCGTGGTCGGCTTCGTCACCCCCGATACCGACGACCCAAGCAATGTGTTCTACGTCGCCCGTTTCGTCATCACCTGCTGCGCCGTCGACGCACAACCGATCGGCGTTCCTGTCTACCTGCCCGGCTGGCAGGACCAGTACAAAGTCGATGACTGGGTGAGCGTCACGGGCTCGTTTGTCTCCAATCCCAGTATTAGCAGCCTTCAAGCTGTGGTGCTCTCCCCTTCCGGCATCAGCGCCACCGATCAACCCGCGCAGCCATATGTCTACTGACCTCCCGCTGACGCGCACACGATCGGATCAAAGGCAGCGCTTCCAGCGGATCAGCCTGGGGCTGATTGTTGTCCTCGCGGTGATTGCAGGCGGCCTCGGTGCGGCCAACGCGGCGCAAGGCCCGCGCCTCAGTTCTGCGGAGGTAAACCCGCACGCGCTCATCACCCGCGCCGGCCAACGGCTGCTCCTGCACACGAACCAACCGCTATCCGGCATCAGCCCTGACCAAGTACAGATCACACCCGTGGTGCCCAACGACGTCACGGTGGATCACAACACGGTCACGATCCGCTTCACGACCATGCTCAACTACAACACCAACTACACCGTGACGATCAATACCCGTGGCGCGGCCACGGGCATCGCAGGACGGATCGAGTACGCGTTTTCCACCCCCGATGTCAACGTCTACTCCCTCCTGCGCGACACCAGCCAAGACGCCAGCGGTCAGGACCTGCCCGACCGGATTCTGCGCCACAGCCTCGCCGGCCCAGACTCAAACGAGGTCGTGTTCGAAGCACCGCGAATCCAGGAGTACCTGACCCTGCGGGATCTGCTCGCTGTAGTTGCTCTGGATCAAAACGATCTGCCCTCTTTGATCGTCACCTCACCGTCCGACGGAACCCAGACCCTCATCCGCACTCCCGGGGCGCGCACAATCCGGAAGCTTCATTCCGCGAACACAGGCGACCTGTTCGGCTACATCCTCGACGGTGGATACGAGGCGAGCGATGACCTTCGCAACACGCTGTTCCTCTACGACCTCGCCCAAGGCACTGGCGTCGCCAAACCCGTTTTAGGGTTCGGCGGGAACCCGCTCACGGTGAGCGACTGGACGTTCGTGCCCGGCACCACCTCGATCGTCGTGCAAGGCGAAGACCAACAGCTTTACCTGATCGACCCGCTCGCCAGCAGCGAGCCAACCCCCCTCGGTCGGCACGCCGAGATGCGCGGCTTTGTGCCCGGCACGGTGCAACTGGTTGTCTCCGATCCTTTGAGTGACTTCATCATCGACCTCGCGGCGGGAACCACGACCGCCCTCAACCTCCCGCAGCCACAGACCTCACCCGACCTCTACCCCGGCAAGCTCGTGATGCTGACCGAAGACAGCTACGTGCAACTGAACACGGAGATTAAGCCCAACGAACCGAGCACTGAACTGACCTCGGCACTCGTGCTGACCGACCCCAGCGGTAGCCGCGAGCTATACCGGACGGCCTCCCCTGGAAGTCCGATCCGTAACTTCTGCCTCTCGCCCAACGGGGAGTACCTTGCTGTCGAAGTGACCTCCGGCGAAGGAATCCCAGACAACTACCCAGTCGTCATTGGATACAGCGCAACCTCGGTCTACTTCGTACGCCTCGACGACGGCACCTCCAACCGCGGGGTGAACGGCTTTCTGCCCGACTGGTGCGGAAGGTAGCAGCAGCAGCAAGATCGGAGCTGGCGGTCACCGGCTACGAGCGCCGCAAGGGTCATTGGCGCCAGTTCGAGTGCGGACAACGGAGCTCACCAGTCCCAGCAACGGCGTAGCGGCGCGAACCACCTCGACGGCGCATGAGCCAAACTTGAGCCACTAAGAATGTGTCCAACTTCCGGGGTTCAGTTCAGTTGCCACCGAGTTCGGTATCCCAGAACGCACCGCAACCCACTGGATCACCAAGGCGCGACGCGCTGGGCTACTCGACGGAATCTCCTACGCCGTCGGTCGCCAGCCAAATGCACACAACCGAACCGACTAGCCCCACCAGCTATCCAGCGATTCAAGGCAGCAACGGAAGCCTCTTCTACTCCGAGACCGAAGCCGCCGCCCGCCTTGGTCTTCATCGCACAACACTTCGCGCCCTTGCTTTGACTGGCCGCGCACCCGTCGAGCCGATCGTCCTCACCGAACACCGCCGCGTCTACCGTCGAGCCGACATCCACCGCCTCGCTGGCCTCGAGTCCTAAACGCAACATCATGGGAAGCGTCAAGCCGTACGACACTGCGAAGGGCCGCAGGTATCGAGTCCAGTACCGCCGGCCGGACCAACGGCAGACCCAGAAGCGAGGGTTCAGGACCAAACGGGAAGCCGAGCTGTTCCTCGCAACCGTTGAGGTCGACGTCTCGCAAGGCCGCTACATCGAACCCTCTCTGGCTCGGGTGACGGTGGCAGAGTGGTTGCGGATCTGGCTCGCGGCTCGCGGCGATCTTCGTGCGACCACACGTAGCCGTGTGGCGCACATTATTCAGAAACACATCGAACCAGCACTGGGACCAATTCGAATCGGAAATCTGACCCGGCTGCAGGTCCAGGAGTGGGCGTCGGCTCTGCCAGGTGCCCCGGCGACCGTGCGCAAGACCGTCAACGTCCTCTCCGGCGCCCTGAGGTTCGCGGTCGAAGATGGGCGACTACCGTCAAACCCAGCGCAGCGTCTGAAGCTGCCCAAGGTTGTCAAGGCCACCAAACGGTACCTGTCTCACGAGCAGGTGGCATCGCTCGCGCGCGCGGTCGGGCAGATTTCTGGCGGTTTCGAGCACGGCTACCATTTGGTCATCCTGGTCCTCGCCTATTGCGGGCTCCGTTGGGGCGAACTCTCCGGGCTGCGCGTGGGCGATGTCGAACTCCTCAAGCGGCGGCTGTCTATCCGGCAGACCGTGGTCGCCGACCGCGGATACCAACGCATCGAGCCGCCGAAGGACTACGAGCAACGTTCGGTCCCGATCCCCCAGTTCCTCTGCGATCCCCTCTCCCGCCAGATCGTCGGCCGCCAGCCCGACGAGCCTGTGTTCTACGGCATACGGACCAGGACCTGGCTGCGCAACCACGTCTTCCGCGTCGGCTGGTTCGACCGGGCCGCGACCGAGGTCGGTCTTGGGGGGCTCACCCCGCATGAGCTCCGGCACACCGCCGCAAGCCTCGCGGTGTCGGCAGGCGCCCACGTGAAAGCGGTGCAGAGGATCCTCGGGCACGCCTCCGCTGCGGTGACTCTCGATGTCTACGCGGACCTGTTCGACGAAGACCTCGACACGGTCGGGGAATCGCTGAACCGCGTCGCGATGCAGACCTCCATTGCAGATGTGCTCGGCGATCCGCGGCGCCGCTCGTGGGACGTTCTGCCAGCTCTGCCGAGTTCGCAAATGAACAACTCCGGACCTGGTCTCTGAGCCTCTGCACTCTGTGCGACTCTCAAGGGGTCGCCACTCAAGGCGGCTCTGAGTGCGGTGACGAATCCCGACAAACCGCAGCGGGCGTCTGCGCGAAGCTTGGCTCCAGCGTTTGTAGCCATTTTGTGGCCAAACCCGGATTTCGGGCTCGACGACGCATTGCTCTGGAAACCCAAAACCCCCGGCTGACCGGGGGTTTTGCTATTGTGACCCCAACGGGATTCGAACCCGTGTTACCGCCGTGAGAGGGCGGCGTACTAGGCCACTATACGATGGGGCCGTCACGACAACTACACGAGTATGCCACATGCGGCCGGGGGCAGCCAAAAGTGGCTGGGCTCATCGGTCGCAGGGGCAAGGGGAAAGATGACTCACCGCATTCGTGTCGCAATCGCACTGGCCGTCGCCGCGGCATCCGTCGTGCTGCTCAGCGCGTGCGCCCCTCCCGGGCCGGCGCGAGACGCCAACGGTCGCGTCACCGAAACCATGGTGATCGGCTCGACCACTATGGAGGTCGGCGACTGCTTCACCTTCGCGAGCGCGACGGACCTGAGCGAAGTGAGCGTCACGCCGTGCGCGCTGACACACAGCTACGTTGTGATCGGCAAAGGGGAGTTGGATGCCACGGCTGTCGCCGCCGCCGATACTGTGCAGAACGCGGCATCCGTCGCGTGCGCTGATGCATTCGCCGCGTTCAAGGCCGTTGCACCCGAGGGCGTGCGGCCGACCCAGGAGTTCATCATCGCCACCGTAGAGCGAGACGGGGCGACCATCACCCTGTACACCTGCGTCGCGACCGACCAGCCCGGCTAGATCGGCTTCGGCGCCAGCTAGTTCGGCTTCGGCGCCAGCTAGTTCGGCTTGGGTGCCAGCACCCGCAGCGACTTCTGCTTCACCTGGATGTCGATGGGGAGCATTCCGAAGCGTTCGCCGTCCGCGTAGGCGACCACGCCATCCGATTCGATACGAATCGTGGATGCCCGGTGAATGCTCACCCTCCGGTCGGTCACGTGCTCGCCCTTGAACACGCGCGGGAAGATCCGCAGGAACGCGGTGCGCGACAACGCCTGAACGACAAGCACATCGAGCACCCCGTCGTCGACCTTCGCATCAGGCGTCACCTTCATGCCCCCGCCCAGCGACACATTGTTGCCGACGCTGATCAGCGCGCCGGTGGTGGTCAGTTCGACGCCATCGAGCACTAGGCGATACGGAATCGGCTTCAGTTTCATGAGCTCCAGACCGAGGGCGATCATGTAGCGATTCGGACCCTTCGGCCACCTCATGTGGTTGGCGCGCTCGTTGACGATCGCGTCGAAACCGGCGGACAGCACGCAAGCGAACCAGCGGGTGGCCGGGTTGCCCGCGTCGTCGGTGAAGGTGACGAGCGCGGCATCCATGATCCACGGCGGTTGGTGCAGCGCCGCCACAAGACGGTCGATCGCCGCCTCGGTGTTGTCGTGCGGGATGCCGAGGCCGCGGGCCATGTCGTTGCCGGTGCCCGAGGGAACGATGCCCAGCGGCACTTTCGTGGTCGCGACGAGGTTGGTGCCGAGGTTGATCATGCCGTCGCCGCCCACGACGATGAGGGCATCCGGCTTTGTCGCAACGGCTTTGCGGCCCGCCTCCATGAGCTGCTCGAAGTCCGGCTCGGTGAGGCTGGTCACGTCATGGCCAAGGGCTCGCAGCGTCTGCACCACGGCGGGCCCCACGTTGCGTCCCTTGCCGAAGGATGCTGTCGGGTTGATGGCCACCACCAGGCGGAGGGACTTCGCTGTCATGGGCCATAACGCTACAGCCTCCCCGGCCGGACTGGTCAGTGCCGGGAGTCGGAGCGGTGGTAGAAGAAGGGCTGCCGTGGCGGGAGAGGGCGACTTGTGGCGGGAGAAGCTGACGCCGTGGCGGGAGAAACTGACGCCGTGGCGGGAGAAGCTGACGGACGGCGGGGGTCGCAACTCCCGCCGGAGGTGTGCGACTCCCGCCAAACCACGAAGCGCTAGAGCTTGAGACGCCTCAACAGCTGCGCATTGATCGCGACCACGATCGTCGACACCGACATGAACACGGCGGCCAGCGCGGGCGGCATCAGGATGCCGACGCCGAACAGCGCGCCCGCGGCCAGCGGGATGCCGATCGCGTTGTATCCCGTCGCCCAGAACAGGTTCTGCAGTTCCTTGCGCCAGGTCGCCGCGCTCAGCGTCAGGGTCTTGGCGACACCGCGCGGGTCGCTCGAGGCCAGCACGATACCTGCTGACTCGATGGCGACATCCGTACCAGCACCGATCGCGATCCCCACGTTAGCCTGCGCGAGCGCCGGCGCATCATTGACGCCGTCGCCGACCATCGCGACGCGAGATCCGTCAGCCTGCAGTTTCTTGACCACCGAGGACTTCTCGCCGGGCAGAACCTCCGCGTGCACTTCCTCGATCCCGAGTTGGTCCGCCACCCACGCACCGACCGCCTTCGAGTCGCCGGTAAGCATCGCCACCCGAACACCGCGTTTCGTCAGAGCCGCCACGGCTTCGAGCGACTCCGGGCGCAGAGTGTCGGCGAGCGCGATCAGCCCGAGCACCTTCACGCCAACCGTGACGAAGACCACCGTCGCGCCGCCAGCACCGAGCTCGGTTGCCCGCGCCCGCAACGCGGCTGGCACCTCGAGGTCTCGGCCACTGGAGACCGTCACTGTCGCGCCGTTCACCGTTGCGGTTGCACCGCGTCCGGCCATCGCGTCGAACTTCGTTGCCTTGGCTACGGAGATCGACCGGGTCTGAGCCTCGGTAACGATTGCTCGAGCGATCGGATGCTCGCTTGCGGACTCCACCGCCGCCGCGAGCCCGACCAGTTCATCCTCGGTAGTGCCCTCAATCGCGACGACTTCGGCGACGCCCTGGCGTCCGGTTGTCAGGGTTCCGGTCTTGTCGAAGAGCACGACATCGATGAGTCGCGCCTCCTCCAGCGCGAGCCGATTCTTGACAAGGATGCCGTTGCGGGCGCCCTTCGCGGTCGAGATCTGCGAGACGAGCGGGATCGCGAGGCCGAGGGCGTGTGGGCACGCGATGACCAGCACGCTGACGACACGCTCCAGAACGAAAGTGGGATCGGTCGGCATGAGCAGCGCCCACACCAGCAGTGTGATCAAGGATGCCCCAAGCGCCACATAGAACAGTAGGGCCGCCGCACGGTCGGCCAGCACTTGCGCGCCCGATTTGCTGGACTGGGCGTCGGCTACGAGTTTCATGATTCCGGCGAGGGCGGTGTCAGATCCGAGCCGGGTGATCCGAACCCGCAGCGCGCCCGAGCCGTTCACGGCGCCCGCGATGACGACATCCCCCACAGCCTTGGAGACGGTCGCGGACTCGCCAGTGAGCAGTGCCTCGTTGACATCGGACTGCCCATCGACCACCTCGCCGTCCACGGGAATTGCGGCACCGGGTCGAACAAGCACGACATCGTTGAGCGCCAAATCGGCGACCGGGACCGTCGTCACATTGTCACCATCCACCAGATCCGCGGTGTCGGGGAGCAGTTTTGCCAGCTCGCCGAGGGCATCCTGCGCCCCCATGACCGCGGACATCTCGATCCAGTGACCGAGCAGCATGATGGTGATCAGCGTGGATAGCTCCCACCAGAAGTCCATACCGGGCAGGCCGAGGGTGACCGCGGCGCTGTACCCCAGCGCCACGACGACCGCGAGCGAGATCAGCGTCATCATGCCGGGTTGGCGGGAGCGGAGTTCCGTGACGGCGCCCCGCAGAAACACGAGCCCGCCATAGAGGAAGATCGCGAGCCCGAAGGCGGCCGGAATGAACTGACTTCCGGGGAAGCGGGGCTGGCTGAGGCCGAGGATGTCTTGGAGGCCCATCGAGAACACCAGCGTCGGGATCGTCAGCACAAGGCTCAACCAGAACTTGCGCCGGAAGATCGCGGGATCGTGGGCCGAGTGGTCGCCGTGGGCCGAGGCCGCGTGGTCCATGCCCGCGTGACCCGCGTGGTCCATGCCCGCATGCGCGTCGTGCGCCATCGTCGTGTGATCGTGCTTCTGGTTCGGTTCCATGTTGTGACTCCGCTATGGGTTGACCTCCGAATATACCCCCATGGGGTATACGCCGCAACCCTTCCGTGTTCGTAACTCCTGCAATCCGACCTCCGTCGACCCCGCGACCCGCATAGATCCGGGAGCGACAGGGTGCCCAACCAAAAACAGCCTGAGTTAGCGACGGGGGGAAGTGAATAGGCTCGGGGCATGAAGGTGACCAAGTTCGAACATGCGTGCCTCGTTATCGAGAAGGCCGGGTCCCAACTCGTGATCGATCCGGGCGGTCTCACTCCCCCGCTCACCGATCTCTTCGACGTCGTGGCGATCGTCATCACCCACGAGCACGCCGACCACTGGACCGCCGACCAACTCAGGCGCATCCTCGACCGCAATCCGCGTGCCCGCATCTTCGGCCCGGCCGGGGTGGGGTCGGCAGCGGCCGACTTCCCGGTCGAGATTGTCGCTGCGGGCGACAAACTGACGGTCGGCGAATACGGGTTGGAGTTCTTTGGCGCCAAGCACGCGATCATCCATGAGAGCATCCCCGTCATCGATAACGTCGGAGTGCTCGTTGACGACACCCTTTACTACGCCGGCGACTCGTACACGGTTCCCGGAGTGTCGGT
>JBBQZJ010000058.1:0-10422 GCA_038207805.1 Actinomycetales bacterium
AAGGAAGTTGGTGCGCTCGAGCAGCGGCACGTTTCTGTCTTCGGCGAGTTCCAAAACTCTCTGGTTGAACGCCAACCAGCTCAGTTCGCGATCGAGGTAGCGCTCGGCAGGGAGGGTGCCGTCGTCGATGCTCGATGACTCGTCGAGGTCGTACTCGTCGAGGGAGTCCGTGGCGGCACCCGAGTCGGCTAGCGTCTCGGGGGTTTCCATCCGTTCATACTGCCATTTACTTGGACGTCACGGGCGTGGACGCCGTTGCCGGGGCCGGCTCGATGTCGTCGTCGTACACGTTAAAGCGGTAACCCACGTTGCGCACGGTACCGATCAGCGACTCCAGGTCGCCGAGCTTGGCGCGCAGGCGCCGCACGTGAACGTCGACTGTGCGCGTGCCCCCGAAGTAGTCGTAGCCCCACACCTCGCTGAGCAGTTGCTCTCTGGTGAACACCCGGCTGGGGTGGGTGGCAAGAAAACGCAGCAGCTCGAACTCTTTGTACGTGAGGTCGAGCGGACGTCCGCGCACTTTCGCCGAGTAGCTGGCTTCGTCGATCACAACACCGGAGGCGTGAATCTTCGAGCTCACGGGATCTTGCGCCTGCCGCCCGAGCGCGAGCCGGATGCGGGCATCCGCTTCGGCGGGCCCCGCAGTGGAGAGGATGACGTCGTCGACCCCCCAGTCGGCAGACACCGCCGTCAGCCCGCCCTCGGTGAGGATGAGGATGAGCGGCACGTTCACGCCCGTGGTGGTGAGGATCTTGCACAGCGACTTGGCGCTGGCCAGGTCGGCGCGGGCATCCACAAAGATGAGATCGCAGGTGGGCGCTGTGATGAGCGAAGCAGGTGACGCGGGAATCTGCTTCGTCGTGTGGCTCAGGAGCCCCAATGCGGGAAAGACGTCGGTGTCGACCGCAGAGGTAAGGATCAACAGCTGCGCCAATCGACCTCCAAAGTGGGTAGGTGCCAGTCTATGACCCCGCCTCGGATCCCCGTATCCCGCCTAGAATCAACACATGACGTGGCAATTCTTTAGTGTGCTCCCCGTCTGGGTGGCTTCGCTTGCCGCAGCAGCAGTCATCGCTGTGACGAGTGCGCCCGGTCAACAGGTGACATGGCTGGCGATCGCTCTGGCCGGTGCCGTGATCGTGACCTTCTTCATCCAGCTGGGCATCCAGCGCAAAGACGGCTTCGTCGTTCGCGCGATGGCAAGCATCGGCGGTGCTGTCGTCATTCTCGCAATCGCCTCGGGCATCTTCGCGCTCCTCGCCGTGTGAACAGCCCCGACCTCAAACCCCCGACCTCAAACACTCCGGCCTCAAACGCCCGACCTGAAACACTCCAGCCGTTCAGGACATAAGTACGTCGGCCCAACAAATGTCCTGAACGGCTGGAGTCTGCAGCGGTCGGCTCGCTGGTGCGGGCACGCCGATGCTCGACGCCAGTTACCGCAAGCCGACCGCCTCATGCCGGCCCCGCACGCCGACCCCGCACGCCGACCGCGCACGCCGACCGTGCACTGGGCCGCGATAGTATTGACCCATGCTTCTCGCCCTCGAGCTCTTCTTCATCGGCCTCCTGCTGTTGGCCACGCTGTCCATCGGGTTCGTGTCGGTTGTCGTTCTCTACAACCTGTTTCGCGGACAGCGCTAGCCTCGGGCGGACGCCCCATCGTGATCTCACTCAACGCCGAAGCGCCGGCGGAACTGGCTCCCCTTACCTGGCTCATCGGCGTCTGGGAGGGTACCGGCGTCGTGCATTACGACGTGGCGGGGCAGACGAAGACGGTCGAGTTTGGGCATCGCCTCAGCTTCACGCACGACGGACTACCGCACCTCAACTACAACTCGTTTACGTGGCTTCTCGACGAGGCTGTCACGCCGCACGTGACGGAGACGGGCTACTGGCGGCTGAGCCGTCCAGCGGCGGATGGAGACCCAGGGCCGGGGATGCTCCCCGGAATCGGTTCGCGTCCGTTCACTTCGGCATCCTCCGTCGAGACTCTGCGCAACGCCGATGGCGGCTTCGATATTGAGGTGGCGATCGTGCATCCCAACGGGGTAAACGAGCTGTACCTCGGTCAGGTGAAGGATGCCCGCATCGACCTGGCCACCGATGCCGTCGTGCGCACCGCCGGCGCCAAAGAGTATTCGGCGGCCACGCGCCTGTACGGACTCGTCGATTCGCACCTGCTGTGGGCGTGGGACATCGCCGCCCTCGGGCAGCAGCTCGCGACCCACGCGTCGGGGAGGCTCGCCCGTGTCGACTGAGTCAACGCCAACAGCTCTCGCCGCCCAGTTTGCCGCGCGCCCCGGTGCCGTCGGCTCCCCGCCCGAGCACTACGGCAACCCTCTCGGCGAGCAGAAAGCGCTCGCCGAGGGCCGCGCCATCGTACTGCTCGCCGACCGCGCAGTCGTCACCGTCACCGGCCCCGATCGCCTGAGCTGGCTCGATTCCCTCACCTCGCAGTCCCTGACGAAGTTGGGTCCCGGCGAGTCGGCCGAGACCCTGCTGCTCGACCCGACCGGGCATCTCGAGCACGCCATGCGGGTCATCGATGACGGCGAGATGACCTGGCTGTTGGTGGATGCAGCGGAGGGCCCACCGTTGGCCGCATGGCTTGAGCGGATGCGGTTCATGCTGCGGGTGGAGATCGCCGACCGCTCCGCCGACTTCGCGACGATCGGCACGCTGTCCGCCGAGGGCGCGCCCGGCGATACCGCGCTACCCGCGGCCGCCCCGAACGGCGTGCCCCTGGTCTGGGTGGACCCGTGGGCGCAGGTCGCGGCAGGCGGACACCAGTACGCGCAGGTGTCGCCGCATCCGGCATCCCACTGGACTTATCGCGAAGTTCTCGTCGATCCGACGGCCGACCTGTCGGCGTTCGAGGTCGCAGGAACGCTCGCGCTCGAGGCTCTGCGAATCGCTGCGTGGCGCCCGCGCCTGTCGAGCGAGGCCGACGATCGTTCGATCCCACATGAGCTCGACTGGCTGCGCTCGGCGGTGCACCTGAACAAGGGCTGCTACCGCGGGCAGGAGACGGTTGCGAAGGTGCACAATCTGGGGCATCCGCCGCGCAGGCTCGTGATGTTGCACGTGGACGGCTCCGAGGGCGTGCATCCGGTGGCCGGTGACGAGGTCGTTCTTGGTGGCGACCCAGTGCCGGCGAACAGCGACCCGGCCGACCCCAAAGTTGTCGGGCAGGTCACTTCGGCAGCACTGCACTACGAGCTAGGCCCGATCGCGCTCGCCGTGATCAAGCGCAACGTCGACCCGTCGGCCGAGCTGTCGGTGCGCACCGCTGACGGTGGGCTACTCGCCGCGGCCCAAGAGGTCATCGTTCCGCCGGATGCGGGTGCATCGGCAAACATCCAGCGCCTTCCGCGCCTCGGCGCGGTCACCCGCTGACGCGATCACACACCGCGCCCATGACCGATTCCCCGGCCCTCCGCAAGCTTGAGCGCCAGGTGCGCCGCCGCCTCGACGCCCGGATGGCCCTGGGTCGGGTGTGGGATTCGCTCCCCGCGATCGTTCAGATCGTGGCCACGGTCGTCACCGCCTATTCGATCGCGCGCTGGGGTCTCGGGCATCCGGTGCCCGTGATGGCCGTGACCGTGTCGATCACGTCCCTCGGTCTCACTCGGGATGCCCGGCCGCGGCGCGTAGCCGAAACCGTCGCCGGAGTTTTGGTGGGGGTGGCGCTGAGCGACGCGCTCGCGCTCGTGTTCGGCAAGGGCGTGTGGCAACTCGCGGTCGTGCTGCTGGTGGTGTTGGTGGTCGGGCGCGCCGTGTCGTCGAACCCGGCATTCGCGATCGCGGCCGGCGTGCCCTCGGCGATTGTCGTGCTGCTGCCCACGGCCGACTCGGGCGACTTCGGACGCACCTTCGACGCCGCCGTCGGCGGTGCGATCGCGTTGGCGGTCACGGCATTGATCCCCCGTAATCCGCGAGCAACGGCGACGCGCGACCGTCGTGCGCTGCTGTCGACGATCGATCAGGCGCTGGCCTCGGTGGTGGATGCCCTCGCCGACGCCGACACGGGCGCTGGGGAGATGGGGCTGACCCGCCTGCGGGCGACCCAGCCGCTCGTCAACTCGTGGACGACATCCCTCGACACCGCGATCGCAGTATCGCGCATCTCACCGTTCTTGCGCCCGCGCCTGCCCGAACTCCAGCGGGATGCCCGCGTACTTGCCGCCGCGGATCTCGCCGCCCGACACCTGCGCTCGGTCGCCCGCAGGGTCGAGTTTTTGGTGCGCGACGGGGTGCCGCGGCCGGCCCTGGCCGAGTTGCTCGCACAGTTCTCGGCGGGCATCCGGCTGCTGGGCGAGGAGTTGGACGACCCGCAAATCGTCGGATCCTCCCGATCCGTGATGATGGATGTCGCTCGTCGCCTCGACCCGGCGACCGTGATACCCGACGCTGCGATCACCGATTCGGCTCTCGTACTCATGCTGCGTCCGCTCGCGGTCGACATCTTGGTCGGATCCGGGATGCCCATCGACGACGCTCGCGCCCTGCTGCCCGAGCTCTAGTTCACCAGCTGAAGCCGCGAGGCTCCACCGCTTCCCACGCCACGGTAACCTCGCCCAGCCGCCACCGCCACCGCGACCGCGAGCCGAGAACAGGCCAGCCGGCATCCCGCAGCGACTCGACGACGGCGACCCATCGTTGGGACCCACCGTAGACCCCGAGCCCCGCGTGCACCGCCCAGAACCGGTCGAGCTCGGCGAGCAGGGCGTGCACCTTCTCGCCCGGAACGTTCCGGTGGATCAGGACTTTCGGAAGCCGCTCGGCGACGACCGAGGGCGGGGTTTCGGCACCCGCGAGGCTCTGGCGAGCGGAGCCCGCGCCAAGCGATGCCAGCCGCAGCGAAATCGTGAGCGAGACCGGGCCGCCGGCCGTCACATCCACCCACGACGCGACGCGCCCGACCTCGTTGCAGGTGCCCTCGACGAGCACGCCGCCGGGCTGAAGCCGCGAGGTCATGAGGTGCCAGGCATCCAACACGTCGCCCTCGTCGTACTGCCGCAGCACGTTCAGCGCACGGATCACCACGGGCCGCTCCCCCGGCACCTCGAACCCGCCGAGCGCGAACCGCACCCCCGGACGAGCGGATGCCGCCGCCAGCGCCACCCGCGACGGCTCGATCTCGAGGCCGAGCACCTGCACGTCGGGCCGCACGCGCGCGAGCCGCTGGTGCAGCTCGAGGGTCGTGGTTGCGGATGCCCCGTAGCCGAGGTCCACCACGAGCGGAACCGCCGCGTGCCGCAGGGCCGGCAGCTGGGCGATCCACCGGTCGACGCGGCGGAGCCGGTTGGTTGCGGTCGTTCCGCGGGTGACCTGGCCGATGGGCATGGGTCCATTCTGCCGCGTGCGCTCGTGCCGGCCACTACCGCCCGTGAGGGGCGTCAGGTTGCGCGTCAACCGCGCCCCCAGCAGCAACAGGACGCCCCTCACGTGTGGGGGTGGGCCCCCGGCATCCCACCCCTTGACGCGCCCACCGTATTAGGGTTAACTGCAATAGACATGAATATGACAGCCACGCGAAAGTACGACGGCACCTCCAGAGCGGCGTCTAAGGCAGGCACCCGCAACGACATCCTTGCCGCCGCCTTCGCTCTGACCGGCGAGAAGCTCAGCGTCGAGATCGTGCTCGCCGATGTCGCCACGCGCGCAGGTACGACCGTCAAGACCGTGCTGCGGCATTTCGGCAGTCGCGACGCCCTCTTCGACGCCATCATCGAATACGCGAGCCGCGAGGTTGCCGAAGAACGGGTCGCACCCGTGGGCGACATCGACGCGGCAATCGCGATCGTGCACGCGCACTACCGGCTGCGGGCAGACTGGGTGCTCCGCATGCTCGAGCAAGAGCACAGTGACGCCCGCATCCACGACATCGTCCAACGGGGGCGCGGCGTTCATCGCGAGTGGGTACACACCACTTTTGCCCCGCAGCTGGAGCGGGTCGGCGCCGCCCGGCGCGAGGCATCCGTCGACCTGCTCGTGGTTGCGACCGATATCTACACCTGGAAGATTCTGCGCCGAGACAGAGGACTCACGGATGCCCAGACAGCCGACCGAGCGTGCTCGCTGGCGCGCGCAGCCCTAGCTGCTACCTAGAGAGGAAACACAATGTCACGAGTGTTGTTCGTCACGTGGGATGGCGGGGGAAACGTCCCCCCGGCCCTCGCGATTGCCGCCGAATTGCGCGAGCGCGGCGACTCGGTGCGCTTCATGGGGCACGAGAGTCAGCGTGGCTCAATCGAGCGGCACGGCTTCGAGTTCGAGGGATACACCCACGCGCGACCATGGTCGGTTGTCGCCGTTCGACAAGGCCCCGCCGCTGCGCTGGGCTATGCCGGAGTCTTCACCGACAAGGCCATGGCGGAGGATCTGCGCGCGACCATTGACCGCGGGCCGGTCGACTACGCAGTGATCGACGGCCTGCTGCTCGGAGCGATGGCCGGCGCTGCTCGCCTCACCTTGCCCTACTCGGTGCTCGTGCACTCCCTGCTCAGCGTGACGGATGCCACGCTCAACCGTGGCCCGCTGGCGCTGATCGCGCGGCTCAAGGGGCTCCACCCGCGGCGGCTCTACGCTGGCGCCGACCGCCTGATCGTCGCGACATTGGCCGCGCTTGACCCGGCGTCTGCGCCGAGCGATCCGCGGGTCGTCTTCACCGGGCCGATGGTTACGGGTGCGCCCGCCATGCCCGGAAAGCCACCGCTCGTGCTCGTCAGCCTCAGCACCACCTATATCGAGGGACAGCGGGAGGTGCTCCAGACGATCCTCGACGCCGTGGCCCCGTTGCCGGTGCAGGTAATTGTGACGACTGGGCCCGGGGTGGACCCGGAGTCCCTGGTGCCAAGCCCCAACGCGGATGTGCGCGGGTTCGCGCCGCACGTCGAACTGATGCCCGGGGCATCCCTCGTGGTGGGTCACGGCGGCCACGCGACGACGATGCTCGCGCTTGCGCACGGGGTGCCTCTACTGGTGCTGCCCATGACCACTACCTTCGACCAGCCGACGATCGGGCGCCTCGTCGAGGAGCACGGAGCGGGCCTCACGATGTCGAAGAAGTCGAGCCCCGAGCAGATTCGGGCGGCAGTCGAACGGCTGCTGGCGGAGTCGGAATACCGGATTGCGGCCGAGGGACTCGGGAGCACGATCCGAGCGCAGAACTCTGCGGCGGTGGCCGCTGAGGCGCTGAGCGGGGCCAACTCGCGCGTGTCGTGATCGCCGCGCCCGCTCGTGCCGGCCACTCCCGCCCGTGAGGGGCGCCATGTTGCGCGTCAACCGCGCCCCCAGCAGCAACAAGGCGCCCCTCAGGGCACTCCTCAGGGCACGCCGCAGGGCCAAGCCCGCCCGCACCAGTTTCGCTACGCGCCGTGCGCCGCTACTCAACCAGCGGCATTGGCTACGCTTAACGCATGACCCACACCCTCATCCTGCTCCGCCACGGCCAGTCCGACTGGAACCAGAAGAACCTCTTCACCGGGTGGGTGGATGTGCGGCTCAGCGATCAGGGCATCACCGAGGCGAAGCGCGCGGGCGAGTTGCTCGCGGCGCATCCGAAGCAGGCCGATGTGCTGTACACGAGCCTGCTGACCCGGGCCATCCAGACCGCGAATCTCGCGCTCGAGGTGGCCGACCGGGCGTGGCTGCCGGTGAAGCGCACGTGGCGCCTCAACGAGCGCCACTACGGCGCGCTGCAGGGACTCGATAAGGCGGAGACGCTCGAGAAGTACGGGCCGGAGCTGTTCCAGACATGGCGTCGCAGCTTCGACACGCCCCCACCGCCGCTCGACGACGACGCCGAGTACAGCCAAGTGCACGACGAGCGGTACGCGGGAATCGACGGCGACATCCCGCGCACAGAGAGCCTGAAACTGGTGATCGAGCGGATGCTCCCGTACTGGTTCAGCGACATCACCGTCGACCTCGCCGCCGGCAAGACCGTGCTCGTGACCGCGCACGGCAACTCGCTGCGCGCCCTGGTCAAGCACCTGGATGGCATCAGCGATGCCGACATCGCGGAGTTGAACATTCCGACGGGCATCCCGCTGGTCTATGAGTTGGATGCCGCGTTCGCACCTCTGGGCCCCGGGACCTACCTCGACCCGGAGGCCGCCGCCGCCGGCGCCGCTGCCGTCGCTGCGCAGGGAAGCAAGAAGTAAGGCTGGTTGGGTAGCCGCGCGCTCGCTGGTTGAGTAGCGCGAAGCGCGTATCGAAACCCGCTCAAATCTGCTAATCTCCTGGGAGTCTGCGACATTCCGCTGCGCCCCGAGAAGAGCATCCCATGGCCCGTCCCGCCCTCAAACTTGCCGTTCGTTCCGTCATCGCCGGCATCGCGCTGACCGCCCTCGGCCTCGTCGCCGCGAGCCCCGCTTCGGCGCACACGAACAACATCTACGGCTGGGTCACCCAAGCCGGTCCTAGTGGTCCGGCCACCTACGACCGCACCAATGCGGAGGCCACACTGCTGCCCTCCAGTGTCGACGTCGGCGAGGAAATTCGCGGTATCGAGGTGTTCAACGAGGTCGGCACAGCGATCGTCGTCGATTACGGTGACCCGAACGTGTACTCGGTGTTCTCCTGGAACCACACCACGGGGGCAGCGGGGGCGCTCACTGAACTGACAGTGGATGTTGCCGGCTTCGTGGAAATCACTGATCTTGGCGGCCTCGATACTCTCGCGGACGGCACTCTGATTTCTTGGGTCGAGTACTCCGCTTACGACGGCGAGTTTCCTTCGACCTTTACCGCGATTGCGACCCTCGACCCGGCGACCGGCATCCTCACTCCGGTGATCGACATGTCCGACCTCCTATTGGGCGACCCGGGCGACTTCTACCTCCAGTCCCTCGCAACGGATCCGGTGAGTGGTCAGACTTTTGCATTCTTGTCGGCGAGCGCTGCCCCCCAGCCCGCATACGTTGGGCTTGACATCGCTGGGGGCACTCACACCGCTGCTGGCGTGTTCAACGGCACGGATTTTGAGGATGGCTTCATCGCCGGCGCCGATTTCGATTTTGATGGCACTCTCTACTTCATCTACGGCAACGATGCCCGCGAGATCTACGAGCTCTCCTCGGTCAGCGGCCCTTCCACTTGGGACACTGCCGCGCGCACCTACATCGGTGACGCAGGAGGCAATGTGGGGGTAAACCGGATCGCTAGTCGCGCGCTCACGGTCGAGCACAGTGCCGCCCTGGCATCCACCGGGTCGGAACTGCCGCTCGTGTGGCTGTTCGCGGGCAGCATCGCGGTGATCGCCGGAACCGTCACCGTGGTGACGACCCGTCGTCGGGCCCGCACACAGGCTGGTTGAGTAGAGGCCAGAGGCTCGACCCCACCTACTGCACCTGCGGCGATTTAGGCGCGTCCGTCGTGGCGCATACTCAATCTCACGGGGACCGCTTACACCGCGCTACACCTCGGACTCTACTTCGGCACCTCGGCCCAGTACAGCATCAATTTACAGAGCCACCACGCCCTCGAAATCGAAGCGGATGCTCTGGCCGAAGTTCTCGACGGGATTCGGCCGCTCGCGTCTGCGTAGTCGATGCGTCGCTAACGAGCGACCGCCCCCGAAAGCGGGATGGCTCGCCACAACGAAGTGAGTTACCCTCGCGATAGGGGGTAAGACATGGCATCGACGCAGGACACAAACGGAGCGGGCGACTCCGCGCGACGCGAGTACGAGCGCCGAAAGACGAAGGACGAAGCGCGCATCCGAGCCGAGTGGGGCAGGCTGGGTGGTGTTGCCGTCGCCCTCTCAAGCGAGAAGCAGAGCACACGAGCGTGGAACACAGGTGCGATCGGTGAGCAGCGGGTCGGCGCGGTTCTCGACGGTCTCCGGGCCTCCGGGGTCGGAGTGCTTCACGATCGCCGCATCCCCAAGACCAAGGCCAACATCGACCATCTCGCGGTCACCTCCACCGGCATCTGGGTGATCGACGCCAAGCGGTACAAGGGTCGGCCGGAGTTGCGTGTTGACGGCGGCCTCTTCCGCCCGCGCACGGAGAAACTTTTCATCAACGGCAGGGACAAGTCCGCGCTGGTCGACGGTGTGCTGTGGCAGGTGGAGACGGTGCGAGCGAGCATGCCCGGGATGCCCGTTCGAGGCGTCGCCTACTTCCAACAGTTCAATGACGTGCTCATCACGAATGATGTAGTCCAGACTCATGCCGACGCATGGAATGAGGAGCTCATTGTCGAGCGCACAACCGAGCTAACTGCCGCAATCCTTGAGGTTTGGCCGGCGCCATCGGGTCACGTCGGGCTAGGCGCCGACGTGGCCGATGTGCCCCTCAGCTCCGGGGAAGTCGACCTAGCCGTGCTGGTTTCGGAGGGGCTGGTCGCACCAGGAGCCATTCTCATCGCCCGCCCCGCGGTGCTTGCGGGTGCGACTGCTGCAGTAGGGCT
>JBBQZJ010000059.1:0-10375 GCA_038207805.1 Actinomycetales bacterium
GTTCTCCCCATCCTCATCACCGGGGATCCGGTGCTCCACGAAGTCGCCCTGCCGGTCACCAACTTTGACGACACTCTGCGTGCCTTGGTCGCCGACATGTTTGACACAATGCGCGAAGCGCCCGGCGTGGGACTCGCCGCCCCACAGGTCGGTGTCGGCCTGCGGCTCTTCGTCTACAACTGGGTCGACGATCAAGAAACACTTCACCGAGGCGTTGCCATAAACCCTGAACTGTGGGTCAGCCCGACGATGACCGGTGACGCCGACGAGGACGATGAGAGCGAGGGATGCCTCTCCATCCCCGGTCTGCGCTTTCCCCTGCGCCGAGCACCCCGAGCGATACTTCACGCAGTTGATCTGAATCGAGATCCGGTGGAAATTGTCGCAGAGGGATGGCTCGCACGAATCTTTCAACACGAGAATGATCATCTCGACGGAGTGCTCTATGCCGACCGTCTCGAACGGCCGCACGCCAAGGCGGCGGCCAAGGAAATTCGCAAGAGCGGGTGGGGCGTGCCCGGCCAGTCGTGGCTACCCGGTGTGGACCACCTCGAGGACTAGAAGAGCAGGCGGATCAGCGCGGCGACGACAGCAGCAGCGATGATTACGAGGATGAACGGCACACGAAGTGCGAAAAGTCCGGCGGCAACGATGAGGGCGGGAACGCGGGCATCGGCCACAATCGCCTGACCGGCACCGAGCGTCTGCACGACCACGAGCCCTGACAGCAACGCGATCGTGAGAAGGTTCGCGACCCGAGCCGGCGTCGGTTTTTCGACCCACGTCGGGGGAATCAGGTAGCCGACCAACTTGATCGCGAGAACGGCGATCGAGGCGAGAATGACAATCTGCCACACGGTCACTACCGCTTCACCCCCAACCAGTTGGTAATGCCGACGACAACGGCGACGAGCGCGGCCGCGAGCACCGGAATCCCGGCCGGCAGCACTGGAGTGAGCGATGCGGCGACCACCGCCGCCGCGATCGCGACGACGACCGGCTGAAGCTGCCGCAGTCTCGGCCACAGGAGTCCCAGGAAGGCGGCCGCGGCCGCGGCATCCAAACCGTATTGGCGCACGTCGCCCAACAGGTCACCGATCACCGCGCCAAGTAGGGTCGCGATGTTCCACCCGAAGTAGATGATGAGGCCCGTCCACCAAAACCCGGCCCGTTGGGCCGCCAGGGTGGTCTGGGCTGTAGAAACTGCAGTGGACTCGTCGATCGTGAGGTGCGCAACGATCGCCTTCCGCGGCCAGCTCACTCCGATGAACGGAGCGACCCGCAGCGCATAGAGAGCATTGCGGGTACCCAGCAGGGCGGCGCCGGCAATAGCTGCGCCACCGGCGGCAACACCCCCGGAGGCGAGCACGCCGATGAGGGCGAACTGAGAACCCCCCGAAAACATCAGCAGACTGAGCACGCAGGTCTGCCAGACATCCAATCCCGCGGTGACCGACAGCGCGCCAAACGAGACTCCGTAGGCAGCAACGGCGAGACCGACGGAGAAACTCATGCGCACCGCACCTGCGACCTCGGGTGATGGCCCCAAAAAAAGTCTCCCTCCGGGCCAGATGCCCAGAGGGAGACTCTATCTGCTGTCGCGACCGCTAGGAGGGGTCCACCTTGCCATCGTTGGCCCGCAACACCTCAAGTCGGGCGCGATACTCCTTCTCGTCAATGTCGCCCTGCGCGAAGCGCTCGGCGAGCGTCGACTCAGCGCGCCGCGCCGGAGCACCCCAGCCACCGTGGCCGGGTCCGTAGCCGCCGTACCCGCCAGCGCGCATCCAGCGGCGACGGCCGAGGCTCGCAAAAAGGATGAACAGCCCGAAGAAGAAGAGCGGGATGATGATGAAGAAGATCCATCCGAAGCCGAAGCCCGGACCTGCGTGTGCCGCAAGGGTCGCGGCGGTGAGAGCTGAGAACACGGTTATTCCATTCGTTCTGGGCCCAGGTAGGGCCGATAGAACAAGCTTGGCGATCGGCCGATCGTGGCGAATCTGCCGCCGGGCGACACTTGGCATACTCCCCCGGTTGCAGGGTGAGCGCTCTCGCTACTCCGTGCGGCCGGGGCTAACGAGTCCCGTCTCGTAGGCGATGACCACGAGTTGCACACGGTCACGAGCACCGAGCTTGGCCATGATCCGAGAGACATGCGTCTTCGCCGTCAGTGGGCTGAGATAGAGGCGCTTGCCGATCTCGTCGTTGGTGAGTCCCTGACCGACGAGGGCGAGAACTTCGCGCTCTCGTTCGGTGATGACAGACAGCGCGGCCGCATCCGGCGTCTCGCGCAGTTCGCTCGACAGCCGCTCGAGCAGGCGTCGGGTGACTGTGGGGCTGAGCAAAGCATCGCCAGCGGCGACCACTCGCACGGCCCTGATGAACTCGACCGGTTCGGTGTCTTTGACCAGAAATCCGCTCGCGCCGGCCCGGATGGCGCGGCCCACGTACTCGTCGAGTTCGAAGGTGGTCACGATAACAATGTGGATTGCGGCGAGCTCGGCCCTGCTAGCAATCTGCTCGGTCGCCCAGAGCCCGTCTCCGTCTGGCATACGGATGTCCATGAGCAACACGTCGGGGCGGCTCGACGCTGCAAGCGCGAGGGCTTCGGCACCGGTACCCGCCTCACCGACGATCTCGATGTCGGGCTCGGATTCCAGCAAGCTGCGGAATCCGGCTCGAATCAGTTGCTGGTCGTCGGCAATCGCTACGCGAATCATTCCTGTTCCTTCACCGGGATCGTGACCTCGAGCCGCAGGCCGCCGAGCTCTGCCTGCGCGATGTCAAGGGTTCCGCCAAGCAATTCGGCTCGCTCTCGGATTCCGAGCAACCCACGCCCGCCCGAGAGGTCACGGCCGTCGGATGCGCCATCGCCGTCATCGGCCACCGAGATGACATAGGCGCCGTCGGTCTCGGAGATCTCCACCTCGACACGTTTCGCGTTCGCGTGCCTGATCACATTGGTGAGGGCCTCCTGAACGATCCGATAGGTGGCCAACTGAACGGCCCGCGGAGCAGTGTCGACCCCGTTGTTCAGCGTCACCTCGACCCCCTGGGAGGTGACGGATGCCGCGAGCCCCGGCAGCCGCGAGAAGTCCGGTTCTGGCACCAATGGTGCGCTGGGGTCCTGGCCGTCTTCCGCGCGCAGCACTCCGAGAACCGAACGAACCTCGTCGAGCGCCGTCTTACTGGTCTCCTTGATACTGGCGAGCGCCGCTGTGGCCTTCTCCGGCTGTTTGTCGGCGAGATGCAGCGCGACACTGGCCTGCACGTTGATTTGACTCAGCGAGTGAGCCAACACGTCGTGCAGTTCACGTGCGATTCGCACTCTTTCCGCCTGAACCTCGGTCTGACGGCGTTGCGCGTATGAGCTCCGGTACTGTTCGAAATGTTCGCGGCGGGAACGAATGGCCTCCCCCACACCGAAGACGATGAGGATGCCCAGCGTCGTCACGGCGACTTGGGCCGGACGCCAGTCGAGGCCAGACATGAAGCCCACGGCGAGGGCGGTCGCCCACGCGGCACCTACCGAAACCCACGCCCAGACCCGGGCATCGCGGGCAATGGCGCTGACAATCGCAAAGGCGAGCGCGAAGTATGGCGGGCCCTGACGCTCGACCCCCAGGAGGAAGTCAGCAACCGCTGCCGCGCTCACGAGCGCGACCGTGAGTCCGGGAAATCTGCGGGCCGCAAGCAGCAGCAGCGGCCCGACGACCGCCAGTGCGATCGTCGTCAGCGCAATTACTGGCAGCTCGCGGGAGTGGATAGTCCAAAAGACTGCGACGGGAACCTGAAGAACGAGCGACACGATGACCGGCAGCCACAGCCTGGCACGCGCCGAGGTGCGCTGGCGGCCCGGCGCCTGATCTGGCCACGCCTCGGACCACTGGTTCGGCCAACCGCCGGGTTGCCAAGGGCCACGACGTGAGGCGCGCTGCGGGTGCATCCCTCGATGGTATGCCCGCGAACGACTGCCGGCGTCGGCCGGCAGTCGTCGCGTGGGTACTCCCTGGGGAGTAGTAGTTACGGCCGGGGACCGCCGATAACTCCGGCTTCGACGGCCTTGGTGACCGCGTCGGCCTCGGCCTGGGTGAGCGTGCCGTCCGCCACCGCTGCATCCAGTCGGGTCTTCAGCTGTGCCGCGTGGTCGGCTTGTGCTGCCGCCTGAACCGCATCGAGTGCGACCGTGACGTCGGACACACTGAGACCCAGCGAATCGGCGAGGGATGCCGCAAGCGCCGCCTGCAGTGCAGCCCGGTCGGGCTCCGTGCCTTCGGCCGGCGGTGTAGCGGGCTTGGTGGCGGCGCGGAAGTCCTTGAGCGCCGTCACCACATCCGCCTCGTCGACTCCGAGCTCCGTCGCGAGAGACGCTGCAAACTCGCCGCCTCGCGCTCCCCGGTCGCCCGGGCCCTGGTCGCCCGGGCCCTGGTCGCCCGGTGCTTGATCGGCGCCGTGCCTGGCAATGGACTCGCTCGTCACCGGGTTGGGGCCCGACTCGCTTGCGTAGGCGGCCACGCTCGCGCCAGCGATACCCAGTCCGGCGCTCACCGTGATGGCGGCCGCCGTCAGGCCGTATGCGATCTTCCTTTTTTGTGACATGTCGTCTCCTCTTCCGCACTGTTGTGCAGTCCCGCTTTGGGAACCTGACACGAGTGTGCTGAGGTCACCTATCGAGCAGCTATCGACGACCTTGGGCGAAGCTGGCAATTGACGAAAAAGGCCCAGATCGTGGAGGATCTGGGCCTTAGCTCCCCGACTTGGACTCGAACCAAGAACCTATCGGTTAACAGCCGATTGCTCTGCCAATTGAGCTATCGAGGAATGCGTTTTCAGCTTGGCTACTTTACCAAAGGATGCGCCATCACCAAACCGCCTCAGCGACGGGTTTTTCTTTAGTCGGTGGGTAACAGAAACGTGGGTGACGGCACGAACTCGGGCTCCCGGATGAGACTGGGCGTGCCATCGAGATCGAGCCGGAAGCTCGCGACCCCGTTCGAGTTCTGGTTTGCAACATGAAGCAGTCCGCGATGAACCGTGAGGTGACGTGGCCAGTCTCCTTCGCACGAGACCGATCGCACCGGCTCGACCTCGCGACCGTCAGCGGAGCAGTGCAGCACGGAGACGCGATTGCTGCCGCGCACCCCCGCGTAGAGAAATCCGTCGGCCCCGAACGAGAGGGCCGCGGCCTGATCCCCCGGCCCGAAACCCGGTATTGCGACGGATGTCACGAGCTCGAGCATCCCGTCGACCGGGTCGTAGACGGTGACGGTGCCGCCGTGCTCACCGAGAACATAGAGCAGCCCGGACTGGTGCAGGACGAGGTCTCTCGGGCCGGTCCCGGGGGGCATCGTCACTTCGCCGGTGGCAACCAGCGTGCTGCCGGAAACCGAGAAAAGTAACAGTCGCTCAGCGCCGAGATCCGCGCTCACAAGCCGGTCGCCGGGCAGACCCAGACTCGCGTGCGCCAGCCCCTCGGGCACCGGACTGGCCAGGGTCTGAAGAAGCCGCTCGACGGCGCCGTCGGCGGCGAGACTCACCACGCCAAGCGTTCCGGAGTCGTAATTGGCCACGACCACCGCGTCGTCGAGAAACTCCAGTTGGCATGGCGACTGTCCGGCAGAATCAACGGTGCCATCCGCAGTGAGTCGCTCGCCGTCGCGATGGAACGAGGTGATCGTTCCGCGACCCTCGTCGGCCGAGTAAATGTGATCGCGACCGTGAGCAAGATAGGTCGGAGACGGGGTTCGAGCCGCGAGCCCGCCAAATTCGAGAGAGCCATCCGAACGAGCATGCATCACCGAGATGCCAGCGGCCGTGCCTTCCATGTCCGGGCCGTAGCCACCAATCCACCACACCAGCTAATACCCCGCAATCGGATCGACGACACCCACGAATCTGCTGTCTCCGAGGAGCGCCTCAACGTTGCGGCGAACTCGCTCCGCTAGCAACGGTTCGGTCATCTCGGGCGTGTCAGCGGTGTGCGAGGTAACGATGCACCGCGGGGCCTGCCACAGCGGATGCCCGGGCGTCAGTGGTTCGGGATCCGTGACGTCGAGGCCGGCGCCCGCCAAATGCCCCGCTTCGAGGCTCGCCAGAAGTGCTGCCGAATCCACCAGAGAACCTCGCGCGATGTTGACCAAAGCGCACCCGGGATTCATCAACGCGAGCTCCCGCTCGCCAATAAGCTGGGCCGTCTCCGCGGTGGCCGCTGCGGCCACGATCACAACGTCGGCATCGGGCAACACGGCGTGCAGGTCATCGACACTGACAGTCCTTGTCGCACCGGCGAGTGGAACTGCTGTTCGCCGAACAACAGTGACATCCACCTCGAAGGGCGCAAACAAGCGCATGATTTCGACCGCGATTCCTCCGGCGCCAATGATCACGATGTTTCTGCCGTACAGCGAGGTGCCGATCTTGGTCCGCGCCCAACTCGTGGCTCGGGCCTTCTGCGGCAGACCACGGAGAACGGCGAGGGTTAGTGCGAGCGCATGCTCGGCCACCGGCTCGGAGTATGAACCCTTGGCACTCGTCCACAGGGGCGTTGACCTCCCAGCGAAGTGCGCGAGAGTCGAGGCGAACGCATCCACCCCCGCCCAGGGCAGTTGCACCCAGCCGATCTTGGGGTGTGACTCGAGTATCTCGATTAGTTCGGGAGTTTCGGTGGGGGCAAGCCAGATGAGACCCCGAGTCTCGTCGCTGAGCGGCGCCACCGTGCCTCCGGCCAGGGCGACGGCGCTAACAAACGCTGGTTTCGAATCGGGCAAGATCGCGATCGGGCCCGGCTCGGGCCGGGGGTGCTGCACTGCAGAGCGCGCAACAGGATCTCGATGCTGGCCGGGCGAGCGCGCCGTCATCCGGCTCCCTGCAACCGGTGAAGGGATCGCGCGATCGCAGCAACATAGGGGTGGTGCGGATCGGCGAGCACGGCCTCGAGCTCTCCGAAACCCACGAAAATCCCGCGATGCATGACCGCTACCTGCGTGCTCACCCGTTGAACCTCTCCCAAGTCGGCCGTCACGATCAGCGCCGAGAACTCGTGTTCGCGTTGTAGGGACACAATAATGTCCAGAATCGCGCCGCGCACAGTGACGTCGATGCCAGCGGTCGGGTCATCAGCGACGAGAAGAGTCGGTTGCAGAATCAGGGCCTTCGCGATCGCGACCCGCTGCCTCTGACCCTTACTCAATTCATGCGGATACTTGTTCATCGTTCCCAGCGGCAGCCGAACCGCATCGATGAGCGTCGCGACGGCGTGACCGGCTTCATCCTGATCAAAGGTGCGGTCGCGCGAGAAGATCGGCTCGGCCACGTTTTCCCCGACGGTGAGCCGCGGTTCCAAATAGTCGCCGGCCTCCTGACGCAAATAGCCCACCCTCAGATTGAGGCGATCCCGGGCGCGATGAGAGATACCGCGCACCTGAGTGCCCAGGACCGTGAGCGTTCCGCCCGAAATGAACGGCGAGTCGGCATCGACTAAACCGGCTTCGAGCGCAACCGCGCGCGCCAGCGTGCTCTTGCCCGAGCCGGTTTCGCCTATTACCGCGAGAATCTGACCCGGTTCGATGTCGAAGCTAACCCCGTCTACGGCGATCGAACGGGTGTCCGGATTCTCCGACCGGTACCGAAGGGAAAGATCGCGGGCGACGACTGCCGTCACTGTGCCTCCCCCTCGAGCGCGTGAAGCGCGATGCGCCGCAATGCCTGTTCAGCGGGGTCGGGCACCGGCAGCGACGCCAGCAGGCGTTGGGTGTACGGATGCCGGGGCGCGCCAAGCACCTGCGCGCCCGTGCCCTCCTCGACGAGTTCACCGTGGTAAAGCACCGCAATGCGATCCGACAACATGTCGACGACCGCAAGATCGTGACTGATGAAAAGGGCGGCGAAACCGAACTGGCTCTGCAACTGCGCGAACAACTCCAGCACCTTTGCCTGCACAGACACGTCAAGCGCGCTCGTGGGTTCGTCGGCGATCATCAGGCTCGGCTCGAGCGCGAGGGACCGTGCCAGACTCGCGCGCTGCCGCTGCCCGCCGCTGAGCTCGTGCGGGTAGCGCGCACCATACGCACGGGGAAGTTGTACGGCTTCGAGCAGCTCGTCGACACGCGGGCGCGCGGCCGCGGCATCCCTCGCTTTCCCGTGCACGATGAGCGGCTCTGCGACACACTCGGCGATCGTCAGCAGCGGGTTGAAGCTTGACGCCGGGTCTTGAAATACGAAGCCGATCTGGCTGCGTACCGGGCGGAAGTCCCGCTCCCGGATACCGTTCATTTCGTGCCCCAGCACCTTCAGCGATCCCCCGCTGACCCTGGTGAGGCCGCCGATTGCTCGCCCGATCGTCGTCTTTCCCGACCCCGACTCGCCGACGAGGCCGAGCACCTCGCCCGGGGAAATGCTGAAACTCACGCTATTGACCGCGCGGAACCCGTGCCGCCCGAATCGACCGGGGAACTCAACGACTAGATCGTCGGCGACCACGACGGGCGCGCCGGTGTTGACGGTTCCCGCCGCGACCCGACCGGCGAGCCGCTGCGTGGCTCTCGCTGCCCCGGTACCGATCCGTGGAACGGCGGCCAGGAGTTTTTGCGTGTACGGATGCCGCGGCGACGCAAATAGATCGGCAACCGATGCCTGCTCAACCACTTTGCCTTCGTACATCACGGCGACCCGATCGGCGAGGTCGGCAACGATCCCCATGTTGTGCGTTATCAGCACAATCGAGGCACCGAACTCCTCGCGACAGCGGCGGAGCAGATCGAGTATCTCCGCCTGAACGGTCACGTCAAGCGCTGTCGTTGGCTCATCGGCGACAATGAGCTCCGGCTCGAGTACGAGCGCCATAGCGATCACAACTCGCTGTTTCTGGCCGCCCGAGAACTGGTGCGGATAGTAGTCGACCCGTTTGTGCGGTTCGGGAATTCCGACCTTTCGAAGAATCTCAATCGACTTGGCACGGGCTTCGCGCTTCGAATACGAGCCGTGGGCACGTAACCCCTCGGCGATCTGCCAGCCGACCGTGTAAACCGGGTTCAGCGCAGTCGATGGCTCCTGAAACACCATGGCGACGTCAGTGCCGCGAATCGCCCTGAGGCGTTCACCCGTGAGCCCGATGATGTCGGTTCCGTTGAGGACAATCGCACCCTTGGTGGCCGCGTTCTCGGGGAGTAGGCCAAGAATCGACTTGGCGGTTACCGTTTTGCCACTTCCGCTCTCGCCGACGATGGCGAGCACCTCGCCCGAATCGACGCCCAGGCTGATGTCGTCGACGGCGACAACTGAGCCCCCGTCGGTCGAAAAACTGACCTCCAGGTCGGTAATCTCCACAACGCGGGTCACGACTGTACCTCGACTGGCGCCGCGATGACGGCACGGCGACGAGTACGCAATCTCGGATCGGCAAGGTCATTGAGACTCTCCCCGACCAGAGTGAGCCCCAGCACGGCCAGCACGATCGCGGTACCCGGGAAAACGGAGGTCCACCAGATGCCACTGGTTACGTCAGCGATCGAGCGATTGAGGTCGTACCCCCACTCCGCTGCAGCCGTCGGCTCGATTCCGAACCCGAGGAAGCCGAGACCGGCAAGGGTCAGAATTGCCTCCGAACTGTTGAGAGTGAAGATCAGGGGCAGGGTGCGCGTCGCGTTCCGTAAGACATGGCGAAACATGATTCGTCGGGTACTGGATCCGATGACCTTCGCTGACTCCACATATGCCTCGGCCTTGATCCGTAACGTCTCCGCTCGGATGACGCGGAAGTACTGCGGAATGTAGACCACAGTGATCGAGATGGCTGCCGCAAACACACCGCCCCAGAGACTCGACTGGCCACCGCTGATGACGATGGCAGCCACAATGGCAAGCAACAGCGTGGGGAAAGCAAAAACCGCATCGGCGATAACGACGAGAATTCGGTCGATCCAGCCGCCGAAGTAGCCCGAGAAGAGTCCGAGCAGCGCTCCCGCGAAGATTGAGAGCAAGACAGCGACGATTATCACCGCCAGTGCCGTCTGTGAGCCCCAGATCACCCGGGACAGCACGTCGTACCCACCCACCGTCGTGCCGAGAAGGTGAGCTCCGCCCGGGGGCTGTTGGGCCCCGAAGTTGCCGTTCGAGTCCTTCAATTGCGCGAAGCCGTATGGCGCGATGACTGGAGCAAAGACCGCCACGAGAACGAACAGCCCGGTGAGAACGAGCCCGGCCACGAGCATCCCGCGCTGAAGGCCGACACTCTGGTTGAGCTGGCGAACGACGGGCAGGCCCCGCCACAGTCGAGAGATCATCAGTACCTCACCCTCGGGTCGATTATTGCGGCGATGATGTCCACCACGAAGTTGCTCAACGCCACGATCACGGCCAGCAGGGCAACGATGCCCTGCAC
>JBBQZJ010000060.1:0-10370 GCA_038207805.1 Actinomycetales bacterium
AAGCATCACCGGTGACAAAGTATTCCCACAACGACCAGCAACTAGCATGGTCAGGCCATGATGCACACGATCGATATCAGCGCCCTGACACCAAGCCGCACCGAGCTGGCACAGCTCGTGCCTCGAGCCAGTACCGATGTCACTGCGGCGCTGGAGACCGCCGCCGCACTCATCGACGAGGTGCGTACCCGTGGTGTAGCTGCGCTGGAGGATCAGGCCGAGCGTCTGGACGGGGTTCGTCCGCCCGCCCTCAGGGTGAGCTCCGCGGAAATCGCGGCCGCCGTCACTGCGCTCGACTCGAAGGTACGTGCTGGTCTCGAGCTCGCGATCGAGAGGGTGCGCGTGGCAACGCGGGCGCAGGTTCCGCCGAGCACGGTGACAGACCTGGCCCCGGGAGCCCGAATTGTTCAGCGTTGGCAACCGGTACGCCGAGTGGGACTCTATGTCCCCGGAGGCAAAGCGGTGTACCCGTCAAGCGTTGTGATGAACGTCGTCGCAGCACAGGTGGCAGGTGTGTCGTCTGTCGCCCTCGTATCGCCGCCCCAGAAAGGCTTCGATGGAGCGGTTCACCCCACGGTTCTGGGCGCCGCCGGTCTTCTCGGTATTGAGGAGATTTACGCGATCGGTGGCGCGGGGGCGATCGGCGCCCTCGCCTACGGAGTTGCCGAACTCGGCCTCGATCCGGTGGACGTCATCACCGGTCCCGGCAACGTCTATGTCGCCGCCGCAAAGCGTCTGGTGCGCGGAGTTACCGGAATCGACTCGGAGGCCGGTCCGACCGAAATCTTGATCATTGCGGATGCCGCGGCAGATCCGGTGATCGTGGCCGCCGATCTCGTCAGTCAAGCCGAGCACGACGAATTGGCTGCCGCCGTTCTCGTCACCGACTCGCCCGAGTTGGCCGCGGCCGTGAGTCGTGAGGTGGAGAGGTTGGCGGCCTCCACCCACCACAGCGAGCGCGTTCGCACTGCCCTCGCAGGCCAACAATCAGCTATCGTCCTGGTCTCGAACATCGCTGCAGCCGCTGCCGTGAGCAATGCCTATGGGCCCGAGCATCTGGAGATCCAGACGGCGTCTCCGAGTGAGGTGCTTGGGCTGATCGAGAACGCGGGCGCGATCTTCCTCGGGGCAGACTCGCCCGTGAGTCTGGGTGACTACGTGGCCGGCTCCAACCACGTTCTTCCGACGGGCGGGCAGTCACGGTTCTCATCTGGCCTCGGGGCGTACACCTTTCTGCGGCCGCAACAGGTCATCAGCTACACGCGAACGGCGCTTGAATCGGTCGAGCAGGCCATCGTTGCATTGAGCAACGCCGAAGACCTACCCGCCCACGGGGATGCCGTGACGGCCCGGTTCAGGTCTCACTGAGGCGTATTCTGATCGCACCATGTTCTGCCCCTTCTGCCGCCACCCGGATAGCCGCGTCATCGACTCACGCACCAGCGACGATGGCCTCTCGATCAGGCGTCGGAGGCAATGCCCCGAGTGTGGGCGACGATTCTCCACCACCGAGACTGCCAGCCTGAGCGTCATCAAACGCAACGGTCTCATCGAGTCCTTCAGCCGCGAGAAGATCGTCGCGGGCGTGCGAAAGGCATGTCAGGGACGCCCTGTCACCGACACAGATCTTGCGGTACTCGCGCAACGCGTTGAGGAGTCGATCCGAGCGACCGGCGCGGCTCAGGTCGACGCGAATGACATTGGACTAGCCATTCTCACTCCGCTGCGAGAGCTCGATGAGGTCGCCTACTTGCGCTTTGCCAGCGTCTATCAAGCATTCGATTCGCTCGAGGACTTTGAGTCAGCGATTACCCAACTGCGAGTGGACCATCACGAGGCATCCGAGGCCCCCACAAGCTGAGCGATAGCCTTGGCTCAGAATGTATCGCCTCTTCTTTACTCTGGTTCTCTCCCGACTCGACGCCGAACGCGCGCACAGAATAGCTTTTGCCGTCATCCGTCTGCTTCCGATCCTCGGGTTCGGCGCGGTCGTTCGCCGCCTCACGCGGCCGCACCCCGCGTTGCGTGTCTCGGCGCTCGGCCTCGAATTCGGCTCGCCGTTCGGCGTCGCTGCCGGTTTCGACAAGGAGGGATCTGGCATCCGGGGCCTCGGCCAACTCGGCTTTGGCCACGTCGAGGTCGGCACGATTACCGCTCTGGCTCAGCCGGGCAACGACCGGCCGCGATTGTTCCGACTCATTGCCGATCGGGCCGTCATCAACCGTATGGGCTTCAACAACCATGGTGCTTCGGCGGCCGCCGAGGTGATTGCCGCGGCCGTCGCGAGGCACTCTCGGCCCGTTGTGGGCGTGAACATCGGCAAATCGCGAGCGGTTGACGTGGATGCCGCGATCGACGACTACCTGGAGAGCACCAGGCTACTCGCGCCGATCGCCGACTATCTCGTGGTCAACGTGAGTTCGCCCAACACGCCGGGCCTTCGGGGATTGCAGGAACTCGACAAGCTCGAGCCGCTGCTCTCTGCAGTTAAGGGCGCGGCCGGAAACACCCCCGTACTCGTCAAAATCGCTCCCGATCTCACCGACGACGAGGCGACCCGAATCGCGGGGCTCGCAGTCGAACTGCTTGACGGGATTGTGGCCACGAACACGACACTGTCGCGGTCGGGGCTCAGGTCCGCACCCGAAATGGTCGTCGCCGCTGGTGCTGGCGGGCTATCCGGGCCACCGCTTGCGGAGCGTGCGCTAGAACTCCTGAGTGTGATCAGGTCCGTGGTACCGGAAAGCTTCTGCGTCATCTCCGTCGGCGGAATTGAGACGGCGGCGGATGTCGCCGCCCGCCTCCGGGCGGGTGCGACGCTCGTACAGGGCTACACCGGGTTTCTCTACCGGGGCCCGCTGTGGGCGCGCCAGATCAACCGCGGCCTCATGAGGTTGCGCAAGACTGCCTAGCCGATGTGCGCCTACTTCGGGTACTGGAACCGCTTCACCTGCGGTTTGGGCAGGCGCATGAGTCGCAACTGCAGCGCACGCATGGCGGCGTAGAAACGGAAGCTCTCGACTCGGTCGGCGCCAAATTTGGCATCGAGTTTGCGCTTGAGAATGAACCCCAGCACAACGACGTCCAGAATTGCCACGGTGATGAAGCCGTAGACGATGATGTACAGCACGGCCACGACTTCCTGATTGGGAATGATCGTCGCGATGATCACGATGAACAGGAACGGCAGCAACGCCTCGCCGATGCTCAGGCGCGCATCGACGTAGTCGCGCACGTACCGTTTCTGCGGCCCTCGGTCGCGGATCGGCAGGTACTTCTCCTCGCCATTGGCAAGGCCGATTCGCGCCTTCTCGCGTTGGACCTGTTGCTGTATCCGGGCCTGCTTGCGGGCCTCGCCCCGGTCGCTGGATACCAGTGGTCTCTTTCGCGCTGCCTCTTTCTCGCGACGCGATGGCGTTGCGTGCCCTTTCCCTACCGCTTCTTGGGGAAGGTCGGAATTGGAGTCGGTGGTGCTGGTGGGTGTCTTGGCCACGGGTATCCTCGCCTGAATCGTCGGCTTAAGATTACCCGCATGACTTCTACGCCGCAGTCCCCGCCCCGACATCCACTCTTCGAGCAGTTGCGGGAGTCCGTTCAGGCTGGCCTGCCCTCGGCAATTTCAGACCTCGGGGCTCTGGTGAGAATTCCCTCGGTCTCGTGGGACGGTTTCGATCCCGACCGTGTGGCCGACAGTGCACAGGCAGTGAAGAGTTTGCTCGATGGGCTCGGCGTTTTCGACCGAGTCGAGATTGCTCGAGCGGCCATCGATAGTGCTCGCACCGGCCAGCCGGCGGTTGTGGCTCGCCGCGCCGCTCGAAACGGCAAGCCCACAATCCTGCTCTACGCCCACCACGATGTGCAGCCCCCCGGGGGCGATACCGACTGGGATAGCGCGCCATTCGAGCCGACAGTGCGCGGGGACCGCCTGTATGGCCGGGGTGCGGCAGACGACAAGGCGGGCGTGATGGCCCACGTCGCCGCCATCCGAGCGTTCGTGGATGTCGTCGGCACCGACTTCGATCTCGGCCTTGTCGCCTTCATCGAGGGCGAGGAGGAGTTCGGGTCGAGGTCATTCGCGAACTTCATTGTTGAGCATCGTGACACCCTCGCGGCCGATGTCATTGTGGTGGCTGACTCGGACAATTGGGACACCGTGACCCCGGCGCTTACGGTCGGTTTGCGGGGCAACGTGACTTTCAAGCTCACCGTGTCGACACTGGCCCATGCCTCCCACTCAGGAATGTTCGGGGGAGCAGCTCCCGATGCGATGCTCGCGGCGATCACGCTGTTGTCGACCTTCTGGGCCGACGACGGATCGGTCGCAATCGCAGGACTCACATCGCGTGTCGCGCAGACGCCCGACTATGAGGATGCCCGGCTCGTCGCGGATGCAGCGCTCTTGCCGGGAGTCACGCCCATTGGGCGCGGGTCAGTACTGAGCCGGCTCTGGGATCAGCCCGCCATTACGATCACCGGGATCGATGCGCCGACCGTCGTCAACGCGTCTAACACTCTGATTCCCGCGGTTACTGTCAAAGTCAGCGCACGAATCGCCCCGGGGCAAAGCGCACAGGACGCCCTTGTGGCGATCGAGGCTCACCTACGCGACAAGGCGCCTTTCGGGGCACATCTTGAGATCTTCGACGTGGATCGGGGCAACCCCTTCCTCGTCGACACGACCGGCTGGGCCGTCGCTGAGGCCACGGATGCGATGCACCAAGCGTGGGGAGTGCCGGCGGTGCAGACCGGAATAGGGGGATCGATTCCCTTCATCTCCGACCTGGTCTCAGTGTTCCCCGATGCGCAAATTCTCATCACCGGTGTCGAGGACCCTGATTCGCGAGCACACAGCCCCAACGAGTCCCTACACCTCGGTGTCTTCCACCGCGCGATTCTTACCGAGGCCGTGCTGCTGGCAAAGCTCGAAGACCGCGGATAGGGGATAGAATTGCGTCATGACTGACACCAACGTGACCACAGCCCCGCACGGCGTTGGGCTGAGCGATGCCGCCGCCGACAAGGTTCGCAGCCTCATGGCTCAGGAAGGTCGAGACGACCTGCGTCTGCGCCTAGCGGTTCAGCCCGGTGGGTGCTCCGGCTTGATCTACCAGCTGTATTTTGACGAGCGCACGCTCGATGGCGATGCGATTCGGGAGTTCGGGGAGGGTGTGGAGGTCGTCGTCGACAAGATGAGCGTTCCCTATTTGGAGGGCGCTTCGATCGACTTCGAGGACACCATTCAGAAGCAAGGCTTTACGATCGACAACCCCAACGCGGGTGGCAGTTGCGCGTGTGGAGATAGCTTCCACTGAGCTTGCTGACGGCCGCCGTCACAGTATTGCCGAATGGCGCATCGTGGATGCGCCATTCGTCTTTGGGGGCGGTGCGGTTCATCACGGGCCGGGGCGCTGGCTATAGACTGGAACAGATTTAGTCCGCGTTCTTCGAGAGGTTACAGGTGCGCTCCAACCGCCGAATTCGATGGGTCGCGATTCCCTTGGGCATTGCGATCTCGATAGTTCTTGCCGGATGCACCCAAGCGGAGCTTCAGGGGTATCTGCCGGGAGACCCGGAGACGACCAATCACACCAGCCGGATTATCGGGCTCTGGGTGACATCCTGGATTGTCTTGCTCGCCGTTGGTGTACTCACGTGGGGTCTCATCATCTGGGCCGCCGTGGTCTACCGCCGTCGCAAGGGTCAGACCGGGCTACCGGCGCAGCTTCGGTACAACATGCCGATCGAGATCTTCTACACGATCGTCCCGCTCATTCTGGTGTTGGGCTTCTTCGCATTCACCGCGCGCGATCAAGCGCAGATCGAGCAGGTAAACCCCGACCCGGATGTGAAGATCGAGATCTTCGGCAAGCGGTGGGCGTGGGACTTCAACTACGTATCGGATGACGCATACAGCTCCGGCGTGCAAGCGGATTTCAACCCCGACGGCAGCATCAATACCGACAATCTTCCCGTGCTGTATCTGCCAGTCGACAAGTCGATAGAGATCCAGCTCGAGTCACGCGATGTTATTCACTCTTTCTGGGTCGTGGATTTCCTATACAAGAAGGACATGATTCCGGGTAAAGACCCGAGCAACGCGATGTACTTCACTCCGACCAAGATCGGCACCTATCAAGGCAAGTGTGCCGAGCTCTGCGGCGAGTACCACTCGCTGATGCTGTTCGAAGTCAGGGTCGTCTCGCAAGCAGACTATGACGCATACATAGCGGCACAGAAGGCAGCCGGCTTCGACGGCCAGATTGGCGCCGACTACAACGTGAACCAAAACCTGCCGGGTAACGGCAACAGCAGCGAGGGATAGAGACCATGACTACGCTCGACCGCCCCATGGGTCTGGTTGCGGCCCCCACCGTGACCCCCGGGATTTCTCTCTCGGCTCAGCGCAAGGGCAGTGTTGTCGTCAGCTGGATTACGTCCACCGACCACAAGACAATCGGCTACCTGTACCTGATCACGGCCTTCCTCTATTTCCTGCTGGGCGGCGTTATGGCGCTGGTCATTCGTGCCCAGTTGTTCGCCCCCGGACTGTCGATCGTTGCTACCGGAGAGCAGTACAACCAGCTCTTCACGATGCACGGAACGATCATGTTGCTGATGTTCGCAACGCCGCTGTTCGCTGGCTTTGCCAACGTGTTGATGCCCCTGCAGATCGGTGCACCTGACGTCGCGTTTCCGCGACTCAACGCATTCGCCTACTGGCTGTTTAACTTCGGTAGCCTCATCGCGGTGGCGGACTTCCTGACACCGCAGGGTGCCGCGGCATTCGGCTGGTTTGCGTATGCACCACTGTCGAGCACCACCTTCTCACCCGGCTACGGGGCGAACATGTGGGTGTTCGGACTTGCGCTGAGCGGCTTCGGAACGATTCTCGGTGCGGTCAACTTCATCACGACTATTCTCACGATGCGCGCGCCCGGCATGACAATGTTCCGGATGCCGATCTTCTCCTGGAACACGCTCGTCACGTCCCTTCTCGTGCTCATGGCCTTCCCGGTTCTTGCCGCGGCACTGTTCGCCCTCGGTGCGGATCGAGTGTTCGGTGCCCATCTGTATGACCCGGCAAACGGCGGTGTCATCCTGTGGCAGCACTTGTTCTGGTTCTTCGGTCATCCCGAGGTTTACATCATCGCTCTGCCGTTTTTCGGGATCATCTCAGAGGTGCTTCCGGTCTTTAGCCGCAAGCCGATCTTTGGCTACAAGACTCTGATCTTCGCAACCATTTCCATCGCAGCACTGTCGATGACGGTGTGGGCGCACCACATGTACGTCACCGGGTCAGTATTGCTGCCGTTCTTCGCGCTCTTGACCATGCTTATCGCCGTACCGACAGGGGTGAAGATCTTCAACTGGATCGGCACGATGTGGCACGGCTCCGTAACATTCGAGTCGCCGATGCTGTGGGCGATCGGCTTCCTCATCACGTTCACCTTTGGTGGCCTCACCGGAGTGATTCTTGCGTCGCCTCCCCTCGACTTCCACGTCTCCGACACGTATTTCGTGGTTGCGCACTTCCATTACGTGGTGTTCGGCACTGTCGTATTCGCGATGTTCAGCGGGTTCTATTTCTGGTGGCCGAAGTGGACGGGCAAGATGCTGAACGACCGTCTGGGCAAGATCCATTTCTGGCTGTTGTTCGTTGGCTTCCACACCACGTTCCTCATTCAGCACTGGATCGGGGTCGTGGGGCTCCCGCGCCGCTACCGCACCTACCTTGCCGAAGACAACGTCACCTGGATGAACCAAGTGTCGACGATCGGCGCCGCGATTCTGGCAATCTCGATGTTGCCGTTCTTCTACAACGTCTTCATCACCGCGCGCCGGGCGCCAAAGGTCACCGTTAACGACCCGTGGGGCTTTGGAAGGTCGCTCGAATGGGCGACCAGCTGCCCGCCGCCGCGGCACAACTTCACGTCGATGCCGCGCATCCGTTCCGAGTCGCCCGCATTCGACCTCAACCACCCCGAGATCGCCATGCCGACCGGAGTAGGGCCCTTCAAGGATGCCCCGGACGCTCCCGTTTACGATCTATCACAGGAGAAGGTGAAGTAAGTATGGGTACCAATTCGCGACTCTTCTGGATTCTTGCCGGATTCTTCTTCTTCGCCACGGCGATCTACATTGTCTGGTCGCTGCTGGACCTGAATCATCGGCAAGTCGAGTGGGTCGGAGTAATTGCAATCGGCCTGTCGGGCCTGCTCTCGGTGCTCATCGCCTTCTACCTGGGCGTCGTGCACCGCTCGCAGAAGGGCGAACTTCCCGAGGATCGGCTCGACGCCACCATCGACGACGGGGACGCCGAGCAGGGTCACTTCAGCCCGTGGAGTTGGTGGCCCATCGTGCTTGCGACCGCTGCGGCATTGACGGTGCTCGGCCTCGCTATCGGCCCATGGATCTCGTTCATCGGCGTAAGCATCCTCATCGTCGCCCTTGTGGGGTGGGTCTATGAGTACTACCGCGGATATTTTGCCCGCTGATTCACACACGATTCGTGCCGCCCGGTCGGGCGATGCCGATCGGGTCTTTGCACTGCTCCACCAGCTTTCGTCAGGCTACGCGCCAGACCGGGCCGCGTTCGATGAGAGCTTCGAGTTTCTCATTGACGCGACTGAGCCCACTTCTGTACTCCTCGTGGCTGAGGATGGCGCTGAGCGGCTCACCGGCTACGCGCTGACGACGGTGACCCCGCTGATGCACATCAACGGGCGCTCAGCTCAACTCCAGGAACTCGTCGTCGATAACGATGTACGGGGCACCGGTGTAGGTACCGCCCTCATTGAAGCGGTCGAAGATCTCTGCAGAACGTTGCGAGTAAAGCAACTGACGGTGGCCAGCAGAGGGGCTGCCGACTTTTACGAGCGGCTGGGCTACCACTCGACCGCCGACTTCCTCAAGCGCACCTTCGACTAGCTGACGAGTCGACTAGCTTGAGTGAGCCAGTCGACGTCGTCAGACACGTATCAAGCGAGCCTCAGTGGTCCGCGTGCTGGCGTTCGAGTTCGGTGCTGGTTACCGGCTCGATGCGATCCTCAAAGAACCACTTCGAGGCCACGGCTCGAACGCGCTGGCTCGTAGAAATACGTCCATTTGCATCGGGACGGATCATGAGCGGCTTGTAGTCGTTGAAGCTGACCAGTTGCCAGCGCTCGTACTCGGTCAGCTGCTCGTGCACCTCGATGTACTCGCCACCGGGTAGACGCACTATCCGGCCCGACTCGTAGCCGTGCAACGCGATCTCCCTGTCTTTCTTCTGAAGCGCGAGCGCGATGCGCTTCGCCACGATGAAGGTCAGGATCGGCGCCGCGATAAGGAGCACCTCGAGCGTAACGATCACGCCCTCAATGGTCACCCTGAAGTGCGTGGCGATGAGGTCGGAGCTCGCTGCTGCCCACAGGACCGCGTAGAACATGACGCCGGCCGACCCGATGGCGGTGCGCGTCGGTGCGTTGCGTGGCCGCTCGGCAATGTGGTGTTCGCGCTTGTCGCCGGTGATCCAGGCCTCTACGAAGGGATAGAACGCCACGACCACGATGAACAGCCCGAGCACAACAACCGGGATGAGGATGTTCAGTGAGAGCGTGTATATGCCGAGCACGATCTCCCAGCCCGGTGGCATCAGCCGCAACGCTCCATCGGCGAAGCCGATGTACCAGTCCGGTTGGGTTCCCGCAGAGACCGGTGACGGGTCGTACGGACCGTAGACCCACACCGGGTTGATCTGGAAGAACGAAGCAATGAGAACGATGACGCCGAAGATGATGAAGAAGAATCCACCTGCCTTAGCGGCGAACACGGGCATGATCGGTACGCCGACCACATTGTCATTGGTTCGGCCCGGGCCAGCAAACTGGGTGTGCTTGTTGACGATCATCAGCAGCAGATGCACGCCCAGAGCTGCCACCAAGATCGCCGGCAGCAGCAAGATGTGCAGCACGTAGAGTCGCCCGACGATATCGGTTCCGGGGAACTCACCGCCGAAGAGCAGGTAGGAGATCCAGGTTCCGACGATCGGGAAGCCCTTAACCATTCCGTCGATGATCCGCAGACCGTTGCCGGAGAGCAGGTCGTCAGGTAGTGAGTAGCCCGTGAACCCCTCCGCCATGGCGAGGATGAAGAGCAGGAATCCGATCATCCAGTTGATCTCACGCGGCTTGCGGAAGGCTCCAGTAAAGAAGATTCGAAGCATGTGCAGCCCGATGGACGCCACGAACAGCAGCGCCGCCCAGTGGTGCACCTGGCGCATCAGCAGACCACCGCGGATGTCGAACGACAGGTCGAGGGTCGACGCCATTGCGGCCGACATCTCGATGCCCTTCAGTGGTACCCACGAACCTTCGTATTCCACCGGGACC
>JBBQZJ010000061.1:0-10264 GCA_038207805.1 Actinomycetales bacterium
GACGTACATCCCTACGCTTACTATCGCGTCAAGTTCGCCTGTGAAGGCGTTATTGAGAGCTCAGGAATCCCGCACACGATTCTGCGCGCGACACAATTCCACAGCTTCATTCGGATGCTCGTGGAGGTGCAGAGCCGATCGCCTCTGATTCTGGCGGTGGACATCCCGGTCCAGCCAATCGCGGGCGAGGAGGTTGCGGCACGACTTGCCGAATTAGTTGACGGGCCGCCGGCCGGACGGGTCGCCGACATCGGGGGTCCCGAGCAACTGAGGCTGCTCGATGCAATCGCGCTGCTGCAGGAGGCGTCTGGCACGCGCAAGCGAGTGTGGGTTGTGCGATTGGTGGGCCGCACGATTCGGGCATTCAAGGAGGGACGGCACATGACGGGCCTGCCGGGCTACGGAACCGAGACGTTTGCGGAGTATGTCGCGCGCGAGGTTCGCGGGAGTAGAACCTGAAGCACCACAAGGTCGCGCTGCGCAGCCGGCGCAATTGGCTCGGTTTTGGTGTGGCTGGTCATCGTGCGACCGTGGTCGAGGTCTCTTCGTGATACGAATGAGCCGTGACCCCGCTATTCGTGATTCCGCTCTGGGCTGACCTCCTCGCGATTGGGATCGGCGCCATGCAGGGCGCCCTCTTTGCCGCTCAGTTCCGCGACCGCAGGCTCGACCTGCTCGGGGTCGCGATTATCGGGATCGCGACCGGGTTCGGTGGCGGAATCCTCCGGGACGTGTTGCTCAACGAGCCACCGGCCGCGCTCGGCAGCAACTGGTACCTCATCGTCGCAACAGCGGCCGCACTCTCGGGCATGCTCCTTGAACGTCTCATTTCGCGGATGGGTCCGCTGGTCAACGCGCTCGATGCGCTCACCATCGGACTCTTCGGCGCAATCGGAACCACCAAAGCGCTCGCCCTCGGGCTGCCCGTGGTTCCGGCCGTCTTTGTGGGTGTGCTGAGCGCGGTCGGCGGCTCGATCTTGCGAGATCTGCTCTTGACCATGCCCATTGCACTACTTCACGTGGGCTCGCTCTACGCGGTTGCCGCGGCGGCGGGATCGATCAGCCTGGTCGTGCTGCTCGGTCTCGGAGTTCCGGTGTTCTTTGCCGCACTGATCTGCGTCGTTATCACCTTCGTGGTGCGCGTTGGGTCGGTGCTGTTCAACTGGTCGCTGCCCGAGCAGCGCGCGATCTCGAACATCCCGAGGCTCCGTCGCCGATGAAGCGGTCCGACCTTCAAGGGCTGCGGGCAGTCGCGGTGGGGATCGTCGTGGCTTTTCACGCGGGCATTCCCGGCTTCACGGGTGGGTACGTGGGCGTCGACGTGTTCTTCGTCATCTCTGGCTACCTCATCAGCCGCCATTTGATCGAAGAACTCGACGCCTCTGGCCGGATAGCGTTCGGCTCGTTCTATGCGCGTCGGGTGCGACGAATCGTACCGGCGGCGGCGGTGGTCGGGGTCATGACGCTGGTGGCCAGTGTGCTGGTGCTTCCGGCGGTGCGGCTGACCGAGGTGGCTCGTGACGCGATCTCGACCGCCCTGTTCGTGCCGAATGTGTGGTTCGCGGCACGCGGATCGGACTACCTCGGCGCAGGCATCCCGAGCCCCTTCCAGCACTATTGGTCGCTAGGGGTCGAGGAGCAGTTCTATCTGGTCTGGCCGATCCTGGTACTGCTCGCTGCCCTAGCGAGCCGGCGGCGTGGAGTAACGATCGTGCTCGCGATTGTCGCTGTCGGGTCGATCGCGTTGGCTCAGTGGATGCTGTCCGTCGCCCCGGTCTGGGCCTTCTACTCACTACCAACCCGGGCCGGCGAGTTTGCGATCGCCGGCCTTATTGCGATGGCGGCACATCGCTGGGGGGGAGCGCCTGCCGCGTGGGCCCGGGTGTTGGGGTGGGTCGGCCTCGCAGCGATCGCTGCGGCCACGGTGCTCTTCACGGTTGATACCCCCTTTCCCGGCCTGGCAGCCTTGATCCCGACTGTGGGTGCCGCCGCCGTTATCGCGGCCGGCGAACGCGCATCGACGGAACCTTTCCAATGGGGGGTCGACCGCCTACTCGGTGTGCGGCCACTTGTTGTGATCGGCGGTCTCAGTTACGCGATCTACTTGGTGCACTGGCCGCTGCTCGAACTTCCCCGCGAGGTCATTGCCGGCGGGCTCCCGGTACCGGTTAGTGGCGCTCTTGCGCTGGCTTGCATTCCCATAGCGTGGTTGTTGCAGCGGCTTGTCGAGCGCCCGATTCTCGCTCATCCCCTCGGGGCTCCGCGCCGGTGGCTCGCCCTCGGCCTAGCTGTTGGTCTCGCATTTAGCGGTCTTGGTGCACTGGCGTCTCTGGTGCCGACGGTCGCCCCCAGTTCAGCCGGCCGCAGCGCCGAAAACGCCGGTCCGCGCTCCCCAACCCCGTTCGTGCCGACCGACCTCACGCCCAGTCTCGCGAACGGCGCAGCGGATCTCCCCGACACGTACGGCAACGGATGCCACGTGCCGATCGGGGTCACTGGCGTGCCCGATTGTCGCGTCGGCGATTCCGGTCCTCGAGTCGCGCTGTTTGGGGACTCACACGCTGCGCAGTGGTATCCGGCGCTCGCGAGTCTCGCGGCGCAGGGCCGAATCCAACTGGTCAGCTACACAAAGTCGGCGTGTCAGGCCTGGCTTTACGCGACCTACCGCGACGGAGTCGCCGATCCGACCTGTCCACCGTGGCGCGACCGAGTCATCGCCGACGTGCAGGCTGATCCCCCTGACCTGGTCATCATCACGAGCAGCACCGAGCGCGCCACCGATGCCGCGCGCCTTGCGCTCTGGCGAAATTCCGTCTCGCCGGTCGTAGCCGCGATCGTGCCGTTCACCCGTGTCGTGGTCCTCGAAGACACCCCGTACCTGGATTCGGACCCGATCTCGTGCCTCTCGTCGCACCTCACGACCGCCCTGGACTGCGCAGTGCCCTTCAGCGCGGTCAGCAACCTTCCGGTGGGCGCGATCGTTCGCGACGAAGCCGAACGCAGTGGTGCGACGTGGATAACGATCGGCGACCTCGTGTGCCCACAGCGCCAGTGCGCCGCAATCAGGGGGAGCAGCCTCGTGTTCCGCGACGACAACCACCTCAGTGCAACGTTCAGCCGTTCGTTGGCAGCCGCACTCTGGCAGCGCGTCTCGGCCGCCCTCGAGTGACCGGTACAGGCGCGGCTACGCGCTGATCAGCTCCCGTTCGCCTGCTTCTGAGCGCACAGCACGGTTGACCGCAGACACGACGGCTTTGAGGGATGCCGTTGAGATATCGGCGTCGATGCCCACCCCCCAGAGGCGCTTGCCATTCACGTTCAGCTCAACATAGGCGGCCGCGTGGGCGTCGCCGCCGGCGCTAAGCGCATGTTCGACGTAGTCGTAGAGCTTGATGTCGATGCCTTCGCCGGCCATCACGCCGAGGAAGGCTGCAATGGGACCGTTCCCGGTAGCGCTCGCGGACTGCACGCCCTCGCCCACGCGCATGCTCACCTCGAGAGTGGTCACCCCGGTCATATCGCTCGCGGTGCGAGTAGACAGTAGCTCGAAGCGGCCCCACTTGTCTTCGGGATGATCCGATGAGGCCGGAAGGTACTCGTCCTGGAACTTCTCCCAGATCTCGGAGCTAGTCACCTCGCCACCCTGCGCCTCGGTTCTGGCCTGAACCACGGCGCTGAACTCGATTTGCAGTCGCCGCGGAAGGTCGAGGGCGTGGTCGGCCTTGAGCAGATACGCCACTCCACCCTTGCCGCTTTGCGAATTCACTCGCACGACGGCCTCGTACCCGCGGCCCAGATCCTTGGGGTCGACGGGTAGGTAGGGTACCGCCCAGTGCAGTTCGTCCACGGAAACCCCACGCGCGTTGGCGTCGGCCTCCATCGCCTCGAATCCCTTCTTGATGGCGTCCTGATGAGAACCGCTGAAGGCGGTGTAGACGAGGTCGCCGGCCCACGGGCTACGCTCGTGCACTTTCAGCTGGTTGGCATATTCGGCCGTACGACGTACCTCATCCAGATCACTGAAGTCGATCTGCGGGTCGATGCCCTGAGTGAACAAGTTGATTCCCAGGGCAACGAGATCCACATTGCCGGTTCGCTCGCCGTTGCCGAACAAACACCCTTCGATGCGGTCGGCTCCGGCCATGTAGCCCAGCTCCGCGGCGGCGATCGCAGTACCGCGGTCGTTATGCGGATGCAGGCTGATCAGCACACTCTCGCGGTGATTGAGATGCCGCGACATCCACTCGATCGAGTCGGCGTAGACATTGGGCGTCGCCATCTCCACCGTTGCCGGCAGGTTTATGATCACTTTTCGCTCGGGTGTGGGCTCGAAAATCTCGAGCACTTGGTTGCAGACATCCAGCGCGAACTCGAGCTCCGTGCCCGTATAACTCTCCGGCGAATACTCGTAATAAATATCGACACCGGGCGCGATCGCCTCAGCCTTCTTGCACAAACGTGCCCCATTGAGCGCGATGTCGATGATGCCCTGCTTGTCGGTGCGAAACACGACGTCGCGCTGAAGCACGCTCGTCGAGTTGTACAGGTGCACGATCGCTCGTTTCGCGCCAATGATGGACTCGTAGGTGCGATTGATGAGTTCCTCCCGCGCCTGCGTCAGTACCTGAATGGTGACGTCATCGGGAATGAGGTTCTCATCGATTAGCGTTCGAACGAAGTCGAAATCGGTCTGGCTGGCGCTCGGGAAGCCGACCTCGATCTCCTTGTAGCCCATGCGGACCAGTAGCTCGAACATGACTCGCTTGCGCTCGGGGCTCATCGGATCGATGAGTGCCTGATTACCGTCGCGCAGATCTACCGCACACCAGCGTGGAGCCTTCGTAATCCTCTTACTCGGCCAGGTTCGGTCGGGCAGGTCGACGTTCAGAACCTCGTGAAACGGCTTGTATCTATGGATCGGCATTGCAGAAGCCGATTGGGTGTTCTTCATTGTTGTGCTCTTTCGCTTGGGTGACTGGGGGTCAGACCAACAGTGCGTTTTTCAACACCAGTCTCCGCGACGAGTGAGGCCTGAGGTTAGGACCCGTCGCGGCGGCTAAGAAGAAGCAAACCGAACACAATGTCAAGGGTAGCACCGGAACTCAGACGAGTGAATTGCGAGAAATGTTGGGTAGAGAACACCGCGAACCTCGCCCAATACTGGAATCATGACCCTACGACGAGCGCTCGCCGTTTCGCTCACACTGCTCGCGACGAGCGCCGTTCTGGCCACGGGCTGCGCCTCGGACACCGCTCCGGGCTCCCCACCGGTGGCATACGACACCACTGTTCTCGGACTCGGCACGGTGATTCAAGTCGGCGATTCTCCCGCCGAGTTGTGTCTCGGCGGCGTCGCCGAGTCCTATCCCCCGCAGTGCTCGGGACCGGAACTAGTGGACTGGGATTGGGCCTCGATCGAAGGATACGAGAGCGCGAACGACGTGACGTGGGGAGCGTATGCGGTGTGGGGCAGGTGGGATGGAACTCGGCTCTTGGTCACCGATATAGCGTTGCTTGCACTGTACGACCCACTGCCCATCGTCGACCCGCTCGTGGACCCGGCCAACAGGGGCACAACACCGGATGTCGAGCTCACTTCGGTGCAGGACACCATTCACACCGACGCCCCCGTCGAGATTCTCGCCTCGTGAACTTAGTCTCAGCGCAATCTAGGCTCGTCGCGACCTAGTTACCACCGGGTGGCGAGCGATAGGGTCGACTGACACCACCCACACGAATGGGGCTCACTATGCAGCTGAGAATTGTGGCCATAACTGTCGGATCCTTGCTCGCCTTGACCGCGTGCGCCGGCGTTCCTCCCCAGGCCGGACTCGCCCCCGGAACCTGCCTGGCCGGCAGCAACGGGTCGGACTCCGACCGCGAGTCAATCGTTGACTGCGCGACCGAGCACACCTTCGACGTATACGCCACGGCCACGTGGCCGGGAATGGATGCCGCGATAGCTGCTTCGGACCCGGGGGCCGTGTTCGACGCAATTCAGGCGGACGAGGCATCCGATACCAGTGACGCGTACTGGACGTGGGCCTACGAGGAGTGCTCGGCTCTTTTCCTTGACCACATTGGCTTGGCCGAGGTATCAGTCGACGGCAAATCGGCACAAGAACTCGGTCTGCTCCCCGCCGGACGGTGGGAATACGACTACTCGCTCACAACCCGGGAGGAGTTCGTCAGCGGAGATCACTCGACTCTGTGTTCCATGACCTGGTTCGATCAGACCGGTACCACAATCATGGTCACCCACGAAGCCGGTGTGGCCTTGTCGACAATGCTGAGCAACTTCACCACTGAGCTTCAGGGCTGCTTCACTCGAGACCCCCAAGCCGACCCCAAGTATTCCGACACGAACTGTACCGAACCGCACAACGGGCAGTACCTGATGTATTTCGATACGCTCACGGCGCTCGGCGCGGACTTTGTTACCAGCATGGATCCCGAGACGACGATCTTCCCGGACTACGAACCGCTCGACTCATTCTGCACTTCCGTGATCGACACGGTCTATCCGGGGGTGCTCGACTCCCCGAGTTGGATCGTGTGGTCAGATCAGACCGGACGCAATCAGGGCTGGAAGGACTTCGACGGCACGATCGATCCGGATCAGCTCTATCCCGGCTACTGCGCGATTCTGGCGCAGACCGCGACCCTTCAGGGCGACGTCATCTCGGGTAACGTGACGGTATCCCAGCAGGTCGGCTAGAAACCCAGTCGACCCAACTGCTTGGCGTCGCGCTGCCACTCCTTGGCGACCTTCACCCGCAAGGACAAGAACACTTGGCGGCCCAGCAGCTTCTCGATCTCGGCGCGCGCCCGTGCGCCAACATCCTGAAGCCGCTCACCACCGTGCCCGATGATGATTCCCTTCTGGCTGTCGCGTTCGACGAAAAGGTTCGCATAAATTTCGAGTAGATCCTTGGTGGAGCTCTCGATCATGTCGTCGATCGTGACCGCAATCGAGTGGGGAAGTTCGTCGGTGACGCCCTCGAGCGCGGCCTCGCGGATGAGCTCGCTGATCCGCTCCTCCGTGGTCTCATCGGTCACTGCGTCGGCAGGATAAAGCGGCTCGGAGCTCGGCATCAGCTTGACTAGTTCGGCGCAGAGGATGTCGAGTTGCCGTTTGTCGAAACTCGAGACCGGGATGATCGCGTCCCAGTCGCGCAACTCGCTGACCGCCTGAAGCTGCTCGGCTACTCCCGGGCGGGATGACGCATCGATCTTGGTGACTATGGCAACCTTCTTGGCGCGCGGGAACGAATCGAGTTGCTCATTGATGTAGCGGTCGCCGGGACCAATCTTTTCGTTCGCCGGCAGGCACAGACCGATGACATCGACATCGCCCAGTGTCGTCTGAACGATGCTGTTGAGGCGCTCCCCCAGCAGGGTCCGGGGCCGGTGCATTCCGGGGGTGTCGACAATAATGAGTTGGCCGTCGGTGGCGTGCACGATGCCGCGGATGGCGCGACGGGTCGTTTGCGGTTTTGATGACGTGATCGCTACCTTCTCGCCGACCAGCGCATTGGTGAGGGTCGACTTCCCGACATTGGGGCGACCAACGAACGATACGAAACCCGCACGGAACTGCGTCATTCGCTCTTCCTCTTTGCCGGTGTCAACTCGACATCGAGCTGAGGTTGGTCGCGTTCGACCAAGACCGTACTCACCCGCTTGCGTCGCCCTTCGGTGCGTTCGGCGGTGAGAACGAGGCCCTCGAACGCCACCGATGATCCCGCGACCGGCAGGCGGCCGAGCACTTTGGTCAGCAGCCCACCGACCGAGTCGACTTCGTCGTCTTCGAGTTCGAGACCAAAGAGGTCGCCCAGCTCGTCGATCGGCAGCCGTGCACTGACTCGAAACCCACCGTCGTCCAACTCGACAATCTCCGGAACTTCCCTGTCGTACTCGTCCGAGATATCGCCGACCAGTTCCTCGATCAGGTCCTCCAGACTCACGAGGCCGGCGATACCGCCGTACTCGTCCACGACCATGGCGAGGTGGTTGGATTCGAGTTGCATCTGGCGCAGCAGACTGTCGGCCTTTTGCGATTCGGGCACGAACAAGCCGGGGCGCGCGATCTGCCCTGCGGTGAGCGTTTCGGCATCGAGGGTGCGCTCGTGGGCAAGGCGCGCCAGATCTTTGAGGTAGATCACACCTCTGACCTGATCGACGTTCTCGCCAATGACCGGCACCCGGGACACACCCTTGTCGAGAAAAAGTGTCATGGCCTCGCTGACGGTCGCATCCTCGTCAATGGTCACCATGTCGGTTCGCGGAATCATCACTTCACGCACAACCGTTTGACTGAACTCAAAGATCGAGTGGATGAGCTCTCGATCGTCTTCTTCCAGCACGTCTAGCTCTGTTGCCTCATCCACCATGCTCAACAACTGTTCCTCGCTGGAGAAGGTCGCCGTTCTGGGACGCCCGGGGGTTACCCGGTTACCGAGGGCGACCAGAGCATCAGCCAACGGCCCCAGGAGTAGCCGAGTAGCGCGCACAACCGGCGCGCTCAGGCGCATGACCGGCCGTGCGTTGACCCGACCGACGCTTCTCGGGCTCGAGCCGACGAGCACAAACGAGACAGCGGTCATGATCAGCGCGCTGGCGAGCAGCGTCCACCACCACTCACTGAACACGCTCGCGAAAGCCAGGGTGACCAGAACCGCCGCGGTTGTCTCGGCAACGATTCGCATAAAGTTCAGCGCGTTGATGTGTGCGCCCGGGTCCAAGGCAATCGCGAGCAAGGATCGCTTCGATCGACTCGACGATGCCAGATCAACAAGGTCACCGCGGCTGAGGACGGTAAGCGCAGAGTCGGCTGCCGCAAGCAGGGCAGCAAACAGTACAGACAGCAGCGCGACGCTCAGAAAGATGGCGATCATGGCTCAGCGTTTTCGTTCCGCGAGCGCAAATCCGACCAGAATGTCGCGCTGGATGCCGAACATTTCCTTCTCCTCATCCGGCTCAGCGTGATCGAAGCCCAGAAGGTGCAGCATCCCGTGCGTCGTCAGCAGCAGCATCTCCTCGATCGGCGAGTGACCGGCTGTCTCGGCCTGTGCGATAGCGACCTGAGGGCACACGACGATATCGCCGAGCAGGCCCGCGGGAGTGAGGTGATCCTCGCTCCCCGGGCGGAGCTCATCCATGGGAAAACTCAGCACGTCGGTAGGTCCGGGTTCGTCCATCCACTGCACATGCAGTTGCTCCATCGCCGCTTCATCGACGAAAACGATCGCGAGCTCCGCGTCCGGATGCACGTGCAATTGATCGAGTGCGTAGACGGCGAGGCGTTGAATGGCCTGTTCATCGACGGCCACGCCGGACTCATTGTTGATCTCGATCGACACCGCTAGCGCCCCATCCTTCGGTCGCGTTTGCGCGGATTCTCTCCGTGCTCGACACGTGCGCGCTGCTTGTCCTCCTCGTAGGAGGTGTAGGCGTCGACGATCTGGCCCACGAGGGTGTGGCGCACAACGTCGGCACTGGTGAGGCGCGCAAAGTGAATGTCCTCGATGTCTTTCAAAACGCTGGTAACGAGTTGCAGCCCGGACGCGCCATCCGGCAGGTCGACTTGTGTGACATCGCCCGTGATCACCATTCGCGAGCCGAAACCTAACCGCGTCAGGAACATTTTCATCTGCTCGGGTGTGGTGTTCTGAGCTTCGTCGAGAACGACAAACGAGTTGTTGAGCGTGCGGCCGCGCATGTAGGCCAGCGGCGCAACCTCGACCGTTCCCGCTGCCAACAGCTTGGGAACAAGTTCGGGATCCATCATCTCGTTGAGGGCGTCATACAGGGGGCGCAGGTATGGATCGATCTTGTCCGACAGGGTGCCGGGCAAGAATCCCAGCCGCTCACCGGCCTCGATCGCGGGCCGGCTCAGGATGATGCGATCGACTTCTTTGCGCTGCAGGGCCTGAACCGCTTTCGCCATCGCGAGATAGGTCTTGCCCGTACCCGCTGGTCCGATTCCGAACACGATCGTGTTCCGATCGATCGCGTCGACGTACTCCTTTTGGCCCAGTGTCTTGGGGCGAACGCTCTTACCCCGGGAGGTGAGTATCGCTTGACTGAGAAGCTCGGCCGGGCTGCCCGAGCCGGTGGCGAGAATTCGCGCGGATTCCGACACTTCGCGAGCGCCGAGATCGTGCCCGTTTCGCACCATCGCGACAAGTTCGCCCACGAGTGCGCGAGCTGACGACACCTGTGCGGCATCCCCACTCAGGCTGATGTGATTGCCGCGCACGAG
>JBBQZJ010000062.1:0-10005 GCA_038207805.1 Actinomycetales bacterium
ACGACATCGTCACGCGAATCGGTCAGCGGGTCGAGCGGCGCTACTCGTGACTCGCCTGACTGTACCGTCGCCTGACGAGATGTCTTCCCTCGGGGCTCGAATTGCGGCCGAGCTGCGAGCGGGAGATCTGGTGCTGCTCAACGGGGAGCTCGGCGCGGGGAAAACCACCCTGGCTCGAGGAATTGGAGCAAGCCTCGGCGTGCGCGGAACCGTTACTAGCCCCACCTTTGTGCTCGCCCGAACTCATCCGCGCGCCCCCGACTCTCCACCATTGGTGCACGTGGATGCCTATCGCTTGGGTAGCGCCATGGAGCTTGACGACCTTGACATCGACTTCGAGGCATCCATAGTCGTTGTGGAATGGGGTGCCGGCCTCACTGACGGCATCACCGACGACTGGCTCGAGGTCGATATCGTGCGAGAACGCGGTGGCGAGGAGTCTGCCGAGATCGAGCCGAGGGAAGTCACGCTGACCGGGCACGGCGAGCGCTGGTCGAGGTGGGCCGATGCTGCTGGCAATTGACACATCGGGGGGCACGAGCGTCGCGGTGGTCGATCGTGACGCTGGCATCCTCGCCGAGCACACTTCACCCGATACCCGCCGCCACGCCGAGGTTATTGGAGTGCTTATTCGCGCGTGTCTCGACGACTCCGGTGTGCTGGTAACCGACTTATCCGGTGTGGTCGCCGGAATGGGCCCGGGACCCTTCACCGGCTTGCGCGTGGGCATCGCGGCAGCGCGAGCGTTCGCGTTCGGCGCCGGCAAACCCGTGGTGCCGGTGATCAGTCACGACGCGATTGCTTTCGGGGCGAGCCGGCCCGTGTTGGTCACCACAGACGCGCGACGACACGAAGTGTACTGGAGCACCTATTCGGGAACGGATGCCGCGGGCTTGCCCCTGCGCTTGTCGGGGCCGAACCTGGCAAAGGCGACCGAACTCGAGCACACCGTCTCCGGCCTCGACGGGTACCTCGTTCTTGACAGCAGCCAGGTTTCTGCGGGAGCACTCGGCATGCTTGCCGAGCTCATGTATGCCCACCGACGGCCGTTCGCGGCCGACGATGCGATCTACCTGCGCTCACCCGACGTCACCCTGTCGGCCGGTCCCAAGCGGGTGACCGCGTGACGTGGCAACTGCGCAGGGCAACCGTTGACGACCTCGAGCGGATCATGTCGATCGAGACCGAACTGTTCGGATCAGACGCGTGGTCGCCCGCGACCATGCTGGCCGAGCTCGGTGACAAACACGGTTACTACCTCGTGGCTCACCGACCGACCGAACCCGCGAGGATCGACGGGTACGCGGGCCTTCGCGCGCCGATGCGATCGCTGCAGGGCGACATCCAGACCATCGGGGTCGCCCCGGATGCCCGTCGGCAGGGCCTCGGCCGTGTTCTCATGCTTCGACTCATTGATGAGGCCCGCGAGCGCGGGGCCACCGAGGTGTTCCTCGAGGTGCGCGCAGACAACCCCGGTGCGCAAGCCCTCTACGAGTCTCTCGGCTTCGTTGTGATCGCTGTGCGGCCGCACTACTACCAGTCGGACGATATTGATGCCGTGGTCATGCGCCTCACCATTGCCGAGCCACGACTGGCCCCGGCGTGACGGCGCGCAATCTCGCACCGCTCGTTCTCGGCATCGAGACCAGTTGTGACGAGACCGGCATCGGCATCGTTCGGGGCACGACATTGCTCGCTAACGTGATCTCGTCGTCCATGGATGAGCACGCTCGCTACGGTGGAGTAGTGCCCGAGGTTGCCGCTCGAGCCCACCTGGAGGCGCTCACCCCGGCGCTCACGCAAGCTCTCGCCGATGCGGGGGTAACCCTCGACCAACTCGACGCGATCGCCGTGACCAGCGGCCCCGGTTTGGCTGGCGCCCTGATGGTCGGTGTCGGGGCAGCGAAGGCACTTGCCATCGCCCTCGATGTTCCTCTCTATGCGGTGAACCACCTCGTCGGCCATGTCGGCGCTGACGCGCTCGACGAACGGCCGCTCGACTTTCCGACCGTGGCTCTGCTCGTCTCCGGGGGCCACACTTCGCTACTACTGGTGCGGAACCTGACCAGCGATGTCGAGCTGCTCGGTGAGACGATCGACGATGCGGCCGGGGAGGCCTTCGATAAGGTCGCACGTCTACTGGGACTGCCGTATCCCGGCGGGCCCGAGATCGACCGCGCTTCGGTCGGGGGTGACCCGAAGGCGATCCGGTTCCCTCGCGCGCTGAGCTTGCCCCGAGATCTCGAAGCCCACCGATACGACTTTTCATTCTCGGGGCTGAAAACCGCAGTAGCACGCTGGGTCGAACACGAACGCGACGCCGGCCGTGACGTGCCGATTGCGGATGTCGCTGCGAGCTTTCGCGAAGCCGTGGTCGATGTGCTTCTGACCAAAGCGATCGCTGCCTGCGGCGACCTCGGGGTGCCCAGACTGCTGCTCGGCGGCGGGGTCGTCGCGAACGCTCGGGTGCGGGAAGTTGCGGGGCAACGGTGTGCGCTGGCCGGGATAGAACTACGGATTCCACCACTGGCCTTGTGCACCGACAACGGGGCAATGATTGCGGCGCTCGGAGCGCAACTCGTCATGGCCGGGCACCCGCCCTCCGGCCTGGACTTCGGAGCCGACTCGACCCTCCCCGTCACCACAATTCGGGCCTGACACGGGAGCCAGAACACGCCGAAAGGCCCGTTGACAGGCGCTAGTGGGCCTGTCACTATGGGCACGCCATTACGGCAACTACCCAAGGAGACCATCCTCATGACCGAAGCAACTCCGGCCCCCGTCGCGGGGCGTCCGACCAATGTTCTGGCGATCATCGCACTTGTCGCCGCATTCGTATTCCCTCTCGCTGGCATCGTTGTGGGCCACATCGCCCTCGGCCAGATCAAGAAGACGGGCGAGGCCGGCCACGGTCTCGCGCTCGCGGGAACAGTTCTCGGCTATGTCTTCACTGTCCTGTGGATCCTGGTCTTCGTGTTCTCGCTCGTGCTGCCGTTCCTGATCATCGGCACCGCCGGGTCGTACGGCTACTAAAAGCATCATCGGTACTGGCCCGGGTTCTGAGAACTCGGGCCAGTACGTCGTTGTAGGCTCGATAGCACCAAGTGCGAGGAGCAGAGATGGCAACCAAGAAGAACGACGAGGTACCCCCGGTTCCCGTGCCGACAAGTGCGTCGAACTCGTCAGCGGTGCCACCGATCGAGCCGGCTCCAGCTGCTAAGACAGCCCCCAAGACGGCCCCGAACGCTGCCCCGAAGGCGGCGCCCGCCGCGGCCGCTCAGGCGCCCGCACCTCAGGCGACCGTGGCCCCACCGGCCCCACCGGCCCCACCGGCTCCCGCGGCAATCGTCCCGCCCGTCGCCCCGGCGGCGACCCCGCCGGCAGCCACCGGTTACGGCACACCCGGGTACACGTATTCCCCACCGCCCGCCGGCCCCCCACAGGGTCTCAGCATCACATCGATGGTGCTCGGAATTGCCGGGCTGTTCTTTGGGCTGCTGGTATCGATCGCGGCAGTGATTACCGGCCACATGGCACAACGGAGCCAGCCGCACGCCAAGCCGTTCTGGATCACCGGAATCATCACCGGCTACATCGGGATTGCCCTCGGCGTGATCGCAACGATAATTCTCATTATCTGGATCGTCTTCTTCTTCTCGATCGCTCAGAACGCATCCTTCGGCGGGTACTAGACCCGGTTCTGGTGCCGGACGAGCTCAGACTCGCTCGGCAAGAATCGCGCGACGCTTGCCCGCGATTCGGGTCAGGATGAGCGTCGCACTCTGGTCACCCTTGAGTGCAAGCGCAGTGCGGAAGGCCGCCGGGTCGATGTCGACACCGCGCTTCTTGATCTCGAGGGTGCCGATCGCCCGCGCCGCGAGTTCTCGCTTGAGCGAGCGCTGGTCGAGAGCAAAGTCGGCAATAACTCGAAAGCAGGCCGCGAACGGCGTCTCGATCGGCTGATCGGCCGTCGCGTACGCGATCGTGCTGTCGAGCATCCGAGCATTCAGCTGGCGGGCAAGATCGCCGATCAGCCGGGCCCGGATGACCGCGCCATCGGGCTCGTACAGGTAGGCGCCGAGGGTGCCGACGGCTGCATCCGCGCTGTCTGCCTCGCCGACAAGCTCGGCGGAGCCGCGATCCGAGATCACGAGTGCCGCTCGTCGGATGCCCTCACGCGCGAGCGGACCGAACCAGAGGCCCAGCTCGACGACATCCCGATCGACGGAGATCCACTGGGCTTCGGCATCGTTCGGGATGAGGTCGCGGTCGATACCCGGACCGAGTTTGACGCCCACGGGCAGGCGTTGCGCAAGGTGGAAGACGAAATCGAGGCTGGGCGAGAAATCGGCGGGATTTCGGAGGCGTGTGGCGCCGTCGCGACGAGCCGGATCCAGGTAGACACCGTCTACCCCGGTCAGATCGAAACTTTCGGCGTCTGCGTTCTCGACTCGGGCGTTCGACCACGCCGCGAGGTTGTATGCAGCAATCGCGGCCGTGACCTCGTCGCGTTCTACTGCGGTCACCTCGAGCTCGAGGGCAGCGATTGCGAGAGCGTCAGCGCCGATGCCGCAGCCGAGGTCGGCAACCCACGCGAGGCCCGCTCGCTGAAAGCGGCCGGCGTGCTGCGCCGCGACGCTGAGTCTCGTCGCCTGTTCGAGGCCGGCCTCGGTGAACAGCATCGACGCGGCAAACTGACCGAACTTTCCGACCGCGCGCGATCGAAGCTTTGCCTGGTTCAGTACTGCAGCGACAAGTCCGGGGGAGTGCCCCGCTGCCCGGAGCTCGGTGACGCTGCGCACCACATCGGCGTTCGATGAGTAGTGGGGCAGGGAGTCGAGCAGTCTGAGCCCCTCGACCGAGAACAGTTCGCGGAGCTCGGCCTGATCCATGACCTCACGGTACCGGGGATTCGCGCGTCGATATCTGGCACTCACGTTGATCGAGTGCCAGTCAGGGCCTATAGTTGATCTGGCACTCTCACAGGGAGTGTGCCAATCCCCAAGTTTTGGAAAGAGGTCAACCGTGTCGGTGTCCATCAAGCCGCTCGAAGATCGAATTGTCATCAAGCAGGTCGAGGCCGAGCAGACCACGGCCTCCGGTCTGGTCATCCCCGACACTGCCAAGGAGAAGCCCCAGGAGGGCGAGGTCATGGCTGTCGGCCCAGGCCGCATCGATGACAACGGCAACCGCGTGCCGCTCGACATTGCCGTAGGCGACAAGGTCATCTACTCCAAGTACGGCGGCACCGAGGTAAAGTACGGCGGCGAAGACCTGCTCGTGCTCTCGGCTCGCGACGTGCTCGCAGTGGTCGTGCGCTAGTTTCGAACAGTTAGTGCTAGAAGGCCCGGTGGTTCTGCCACCGGGCCTTCTGCCGTCGTCGCCGGCCGTAGGCTAAAGCGGTGCCCGCTCCGCAATCCCCCCAGCACGACCGAATCTCGCCACCCGGACTTCTCTTTGCGGTATCGGCCTATTTCTTGTGGGGCTTCCTCCCGCTGCTATTCATCGCGATCAAGCCCACCGGCGCGGTCGAGATCGTGGCGTGGCGCATCGTTTTGGCGCTCGTTTTCTGTGCCCTTCTGCTGAGTGTCACCGGGGGCTGGGCGCGGCTCGCCGCCATTGTGAGGGACCGCAGCGCCCTCGGTGCTCTGGCCCTTGCCGCGGTTTTCGTGCTGATCAACTGGTCGGTGTTCATCTACGCGACGCTCAGTGACCATGTCATCGAGGCGTCACTGGGGTACTTCACGAACCCGATCGTGACGGTACTGCTCGGGGTGCTGGTCTTGCGTGAGCGGCTTCGTCCGCTGCAGTGGGTCGCGGTCGGGGTCAGCGCAGGGGCCGTGCTCGTTCTCGCCCTCGGTTACGGCTCGTTCCCGTGGATCGCGCTCAGCCTCGCCTTCAGCTTTGGCCTCTACGGTCTGGTGAAGAAGAGGGTCGGCCCAACAGTGGATGCCATTGGCGGGCTGACTGTCGAGACCGCAATCCTCAGCCCGTTTGCGGTGGGTGCCCTCATCGTTGTGGGGCTCACGACGGGGTTGACGCTGGGCACGATATCGCCGCTGCACACTGTGCTTCTGGCCAGCGTGGGAATCGCGACAGCGACGCCGCTGCTGCTGTTTGCCGCCGCCGCTCGGCGCATCCCGCTCGTGTATCTGGGGCTTGTGCAATATCTCGCACCCCTCATGCAGCTCGCGATCGGGGTGCTTCTGCTCAACGAGCCGATGCCCCCGCAGCGGTGGCTCGGGTTCTCCATCGTCTGGCTCGCCCTGGCGATCCTCACGGTTGACATGTTCCGGCACCGGTACTCTTCCTCAAGGAGCGTGCCCAGGGAGTATCCATGATTCGTCGTCGACTCGGCGGTATCGCATGCTGCGTGGGCTTTATCGTGCTGCTGGCCGCCTGCGCGGCGCCCGAGCCGGTCGCGGCCCCTAGCCCTGCATCCAGCCCCGCTGCCACTGTCTCGCCCAGCGGCGATGGAGTTCTCCGAATCGGAACCCTGATTCCCACCACCGGTGCATTCGCGTTTCTCGGCGCTGCACAGGTTGCCGGTGTGAATGCGGCGATCACCGAGATCAATGATGCCGGTGGTGTCAACGGCGCCGCCGTCGAGGTGGTTCAGCGCGATTCCGGTGATGCCACGACATCCAAGGTCGAGGAGTCGATCGCGGATCTGTTCACCAAGAACGTCGATGTCATCATCGGACCATCGTCGTCGACGTTGGCCGAGCGGATCATCCCTCTCGCCTCCAGCCGCACAGTCCCTGTGGTCTCCCCCGCGGCCACCTTCCCCGGGCTCGAGGCGCTGCCGGGGGCCGAGTACTTCTTCCGGACTGTTCCCAGCTACGCACGGCAGGGCTATGCACTCGCTCTGGCAATTTCGGAGGCGGGACCGCAGGACGTCGCCCTCGTGTACATCAACGATGACCTTGGCAAGGCCCTGGTTCCGGTTCTGACTGCGGCACTCGGTAACGCAGGCAGCTCGGTCGTGGCCTCGGTGAGCGTGCCGGCCGTCGACAAGGACTACACGGCGCTCATCGACACTGTCACGAAGGCCGAACCGGATGTCGTGGTGCTCATTACCGCGTACACCGCGCTCGATGCGACCAAAGCCCTGATCACCAAGCTGGTTGCCGCCGCGTTGGGCGGTGCGAAGCTGTGGCTCACCACCCAAAACACCGGCGACTACTCGCAGGCTCTTCCCGCCGGACTGGTCAAGGGCGTCAACGGGATCATCGAAGGATTCGTGCCGAACGATGCCTTTCAGACCACGCTCAAGCGGTCCGACTCCGCGTTGACCCAGTTCCGCTATGGGGCCGAGGCGTACGACGCGACCATCCTTGCTGCTCTCGCCGCAGTCGTCGCGCGGGATGACGGTGGCGCCTCGATCGCGGCCACCCTGGTCGAGGTGTCGCGCGATGGAATCAAGTGCACAAGTTTCGGCGAATGCCTCGATGTGCTCAAGACCCAGAGCGACATCGACTACGACGGAGTGTCCGGCCCCCTGAACTTCACTCCTGAGCACGACGTGAGCCCCGCCTACTACGGCCTGTTCACTTTCAGCGGTGAGAACAAGTTCGTTTTTGCCCGCGGAATCGTGGCCGGATGAGTTTTCGACGGATTTCGTAGCAAAAGCATCCTAAGGTCACGGAAAGTAACGATCGGGCCTGCGTTACACGCCTGTAACCCTCTCGTATTGTGAAACACGCCGATGCCGAATAGCGTGAACAGACAGCACTGCTTCGCCGTGCCGTGTCCCAACACATCAAGAATGCAAGGAGCAACATGAGCGTATTCGTGAAGGCATCTGCCTCGCGCACGCGGTCCCTCAAGTCGATCCTCGGTGGCATCGCCATCGTGGGTGCAAGCGCACTGGTTCTCAGTGGCTGCACGCCGACCGCTGACACAGGATCCACCGCCGGCCCCCGCGAGCCACTGACCCTGAAGATCGGCACGATCCTTCCGCAGAGTGGTACTCTCGCGTTCCTCGGCCCGCCCGAAGAAGCGGGCGTCGCACTTGCCGTCCAGGAGATCAACGACGCCGACCTCGGCATCACCGTCGAGGTTGAATACCGCGACTCCGGCGACACCACGACCGACACGGCCACCGTGTCTGCCACTGACCTCCTCTCGCTGGGTGTCTCGGCAATCGTGGGTGCAGCATCGTCGGGTGTTTCCAAGACGATCATTGACCAGATCACGGGCGCCGGAGTTGTGCAGTTCTCCCCGGCCAACACGTCGATCGACTTCACCGACTACGCCGATGACGGCCTCTACTGGCGCACCGCTCCCTCGGATGTTCTCCAGGGCGAGGTGCTCGGTAACCTGATCGCTGCAGACGGCGTTCAGAACCTCAGCATCATCGAGCTGAACGACTCCTACGGCACCGGCCTGACCAAGAAGCTCACTGAGACCTTCGAGGCTGCCGGCGGCACGGTTGTCGCTTCGCCGCTGTTCAACACGGGTGACTCGGTCTTCACGACGCAGATCTCCGAGGCCCTGGCGGCCAACCCCGACGCGATCGCTTTGGTCACGTTCGACGAAGCGAAGATCATCGTTCCGGCCCTTCGTGGCGCCGGATACGCTGGCCCGCTCTACTTCGTTGATGGAAACGTCTTTGACTACAGTGAGGTGCTCTCAGCTGGAGCTCTCACCGGGTCCAAGGGCACCGTCCCCGGGCTCGACGTGAGCACGCTTGGTGACTTCACCGATCGTCTTCTCGCAATCGACCCGTCACTGAAGGACTACTCCTACGCGGCGGAGTCCTACGACGCAGTTGTACTGCTCGCCCTTGCGGCGCTTGCGGCCAACTCCGTTGACGGCAAGGACATCGCGTCCAAGCTGCAGGAAGTCTCGGGCGGCTCCGGCGATGGTACGAAGGCGACCGACTTCGCGTCGGCTGCTCAGATCATCCTCGACGGTGGCGTGGTGGACTACGACGGAAACTCCGGCCCGATCACGTTCGATGACAACGGTGACCCGACTGAAGCAACCATCGGTATCTACCAGTTCAACGAAGACAACACCTACTCGCGTATCAACTAGTACGCGCTAGGTAAACGTGGAAGGGCCCCGGCTTCGGTCGGGGCCCTTTCTCGTGCCGTCAGGGGCCCTGAGGCGGGGGTAGAGGCCGGGCAGGCGACGCCCCGGGCTTGGGGGCGGGGCCCCGGGTATGGGCTGGGCGTGCTCTGAGTATGGCGTGCTCACCCGCGCGGCGGGAGTACCTCACCGTTGGCGGGAGCTGCGACACCCGCCAACCCTCAGCATCCCCCGCCAACCATAGGAGCGGCCGTGCGATCCCCCCGCCAACCGCGGGCACGACAGTGCGCATCCCCCGCCAACCGCGGGCACGGCAGGGCGCATCCCCCGCCAACCCAGGACTTCGGCGGGCTAGTCCTCGCCGAGCGTCCCCAGGTAGAGCGCGATGACCTTGGGGTCGTTCAGCAGCTCGCGGCCTGTGCCGGTATAGGCGTCGGTGCCCTGGTCAAGCACGTACCCTCGGTCGCAGATCTGCAAGCAGCGCCTAGCGTTCTGTTCGACCATGATCGTCGTCACGCCGGCCTTGTTGATCTCCTTCACGCGAAGGAACGCTTCGTCTTGTCGCACCGGAGAAAGCCCGGCGGAGGGCTCGTCGAGAAGCAGGATGTGCGGTCCCATCATGAGAGCTCGGCTCATGGCCACCATCTGGCGCTCGCCACCGGACAGTGAACCTGCGCGCTGCCCCAGCCGCGCTCTGAGCTCCGGGAAGATGTCGATCACGAACTCGAGCCGCTCTTTGATCTCTTTCGGCTTCTGAAACAGACCCATCTCGAGGTTCTCGCGAATGGTAAGTGTCGGGAAGACGTTCTCGTTCTGCGGAACGAATCCCACACCGCGAGACACGAGCTTGTTGGCCTTGAGGCCGGTGATGTTGTCACCGTTCAGAAACACCCCACCCTCGCGCACCTTGACGAGGCCGAAGATTGCCTTCAGCAGCGTCGATTTGCCGGCGCCGTTCGGCCCGACGAT
>JBBQZJ010000063.1:0-9935 GCA_038207805.1 Actinomycetales bacterium
CGTGTCGGCGGAGATGGCTTCGGCGAGCCTCGCGGGCATCCAGTCGCCACCGTCGATGCGCACGTCAACGCCCGTGATGCCGGTGTGTTGGGCCCAGGCGTAGCCTGCTACCGCGACTGTGCCCGGCTCAACCGACCTGCCGGACTTCGGCACATCGATACGCGACGACGTCTTGATGGGGCCTTTCGGGCTCCAGCCGCGCACCGTCCAGTAGGCGGCCTCGTCGGCGAAGCGGGTCACCTTGAGTTCGGTCACCCACTTGGTCGCCGACACGTACCCATAGAGGCCGGGCACGACCATCCGCACCGGGAAGCCGTGCGCGATGGGCAACGGTTCGCCGTTCATGCCGACTGCGAAGAGCGCATCGCGGTTCGTATCGAGCAGAACCTCCAGTGGGGTGCTGGCGGTCCAGCCGTCTTGGCTCGTCGAGAGCACCATGTCGGCGCCCGACTTCGGTCCGGCTTTCGCGAGCAGGTTGCGAATCGGATGCCCCAGCCACACGGCGTTACCGATGAGGTCACCGCCGATCTCGTTGGACACGCACATGAGGGTGATTGCCGTCTCCGTCATCGGCAGCGCGAGCAACTCCTCGTAACCGATCTCGATCTCGGTGTCGACCATTCCGGTAATGCGGAGCTTCCACTCGTAGGGGTCGATCCGAGGAACTTGAATCGCGGTGTCGATGCGGTAGAAGACATCGTTGGGGATCACGACGGTCGACGTGCCCGGGATACCCAGCTCGGCTCCCGCCGGAATCGGCGCCATCGGCGTCGTGGGTTTCGGCAGCACGAGTGCATCGCGCACCACGTTGACCGCGGCCGTCGCCGCGCTCAAGCCGCGTGCTGCGACTCCGGCGACAACGGCGACAGCCGCCGTTCCGGCAATCATCGCAAAGAAGCCGCGCCTACTGGTCGAGGCAAAGACGCGGTCGGTCTTGGCCGTCTCGTCGCCGACCGCTCGGGCCCAGCGGTGCAGTCGGTCCACCAACACTCGCAACACGATCACACCTGCTGTTACGCCGATCGCGGTCGGCAAGAGCCAGGTGACGGATGCCCCGGCACGCGTGACGGCGGCCCCTCCTGCCACGACCCCCACCGCAACGAGCGCAACCACACCCCACGGCGGCCGTCGGTACTGCACAATACCGACGCCGACGGCAAGGATCAGCACGAGCAACCCGAGCCCCACGAGTAGTGCGATCTTGTCGGCGGTTCCGAATAGCGCGATTGCTGTTTCTTTCACCCACCCGGGCACGATGTCGATTACCCACGCCCCGACCGCAAAAAGCGGACTGCTGCCAGCGGCGGCCGAGAACTGTGCGACCAGATCGCCGACGGCCACCGTGACCGCGGCCGCGATCGCTCCGGTGAGGGCAGCGAGGAGGTTCAGGCGGCGAGGGTTCATGAGCCCGATCGTAACCCGCGAACCCGAGCCTTCGGGCCAGCCAAAGGTTATGAAACGCTTACAGTGCGCCGATCAGCCACGCCGGGCGGGCAGGAAGGTCAGGGAACGAGCGGAACACGATGGAGGACTCGGGCCGGAACACGACCCACGCGGTAATCAGCACGAGGCGGGCATCCGTCAGCAACGAGCGGTGCTCGAGATACCAGAGTTCGAGGTCACCCTTGTATGGCGCGATCTTCTCCTCGTAAAACTCCCGCGGCTCGACGCCTGGTTGCGAGAGCAACTTCTCCTCGTCGCGGAACACTATTGACCCAATGCCGGTGATGCCGGGTGTCACCGAATAGATTCGCTCGCGTACCTCGCCGGGGTAAATGTCGAAGTCGATCTTCATTTGCGGCCGCGGCCCAACAAAGCTCATCTGCCCGGTGACCACGTTGAGCAACTGTGGCACCTCATTGATCTTGGTGGCGCGCAGCAATCGCCCGACCGGCGTAACTCGAGGGTCACCGCGCACGGTGAGACTGCCGGTGCCCAGGTTGGGGCTGTCTTTGAGCATCGTCGCGAACTTCCAGATGCCGAATGTCGAGTTCTCGAATCCGATGCGGTTCTGCTTGTAAAACACCTCACCCTCGCCCGTGAAGCGCAACGCGATCATAATCACGAGCAGCAGTGGGCTCGCAATCCCGAGCGCAATAAGCGCTAGCACGAGGTCAGTGAATCGTTTGATAACGCGGTACATGCTCACATTTTCTGGTCGAGGCTCTTGCCGGTCTCGACGTGGTGGAAGGTGGGTACCAGCCGGGCGAGCACCTCGACGATGGCTTCTTTGCTGAGGTCGGTGCGGTTGAAGAGTGCTGCCAAGTCGACACCGAGCTGGCGGATGTCCGCAACGGAATGCTCGGTCGTCGCCTTCACGACACCGAGCGCCGCAAACCGCCCGAGATCAACCCGCTCGGACTCGGTGAAGAACTCCTCGAAGCCCTTCTCGCCCGAGGTGTCAGACTCGAAGTAGTAGACCGGCCAGCGGGTGTCGGCTGGATCGGCAGCTGCCGCGAGGGATGCCGAGAGACCACGCGCCTCATCCTCGGAGGCGCAGCGGACCGGCTGGTACCCCAGCTCGGTCAGGAGCGCGTCGGCGATCGACGAGAAGGTCAGCATCTGCGGCTCGTCCAGCCGTGGGAAGAAGATGTCGCCTGGCTCGCCCGTGATGCAGGCAAGCAGGCAGAGCTGGCCACTCTCGGCCGGCGAGACGAAGTAGCGCAGTACGTCGCTCGGGGCGGAGAGCGGTTGGTGCTTGGCGAGCCGCTCCAGGAATCCGGCGGGTAGCGACCCGTTCGAAAATGCGACGTTCGCGAAGCGGGCTGTCGTCGCGGGCAGCGTCGTCGCGTAGGCGAGCACCGCCTCCTCCATGAGCTTTTTGGAGGCCCCCATGACGTTGGCCGGGTTCGCTGCCTTGTCGGTGGAGACGCAGAAAAAGTGCTCCGGCGGCGAATCCTGAAGTTGGTCGAGCAGTCGCGCTGTCGCCAGCACGTTGTTCTCGAGCATCGCCTCGATCGAGTAGCGATCCTTCTCGCTGCGCACGTGCTTGTGTGCCGCGAAATGCGCGACGATGTCGAACGGACCCTCGGCGCGCAGCATCCGCTCGAATACCACGCCGCCAAAGCTGATCGGGTAGGTCGTGAAGTCGGCGGGCACGAACTGTCTGTCGGTCGAACGCAGGTCACGCGTCAACTCGGTGAGCCCGTTCTCGCTGAGGTCGACAACGACGAGTCGTGCTGGTCGATACGGCAGCAGCGCCCGAATGAAGGATGCCCCGATCGTGCCGGCACCGCCGATGACCAGAACCGACTTGCCCTCGATGCCGACCCTCAGTGCCGCGTCGTGAGCGGCGAGATCGGCGGCGAACATGCTGTCGGAGCGGCCGGTCACGTGCGCGGCGATGAAAGCGTCGAGGTCGAACGTCGCCGGGGTCACTGTGCCGTACTCTCGACGGCGGCGCGAACAACGGCGATTACTTCGGCGATCTGCTCGTCGGTCAACGAGTTGTAGAGCGGGAGGGTGATCTCGTTCGCGTAGAGCTCGTAGGTCTTGGGGTAGTCCGTCATCCGATAGCCGCGGTCCTTGAAGAGGGTCAGCATTGCCATCGGGATGTAGTGCACGTTCACGCCGACGCCGGCATCCGAGATGTGCTGGATGATTGCGTCGCGCCGCGCTTCGTCCGCCCCGGCAATACGCAGCATGTAGAGGTGGCAGCTGGAGTCACGATCGGCGCCGGTCTGCACGGGGAGGATCGCCCAGGCCTCCCGAGCGAAGGCCGCCTGATAGAGCTCGAACTTGCGCTTGCGGTCGGGCAACAGCTCGGTCGGGTACTTGCGCATCTGCGCCAGCCCGATGGCGGCCAACACGTCGGGCATGTTGACCTTGAGTCCTTGGTCGATGATGTCGTAGCGCCACGACCCGGTCTGGTTCTTCTCGAACGCGCTCTTGTTTTGGCCGTTGAGGCTGAAAGCGCGCAGAAAAAGGTACTCGGCGTCGTTGTCGAAGGGAGCTGGCAGGTTGAGGCAGATCGCGCCGCCCTCCCCCGTGGTCACGTTCTTGACCGAGTGCAGGGAGAAGACTGTGGCATCCGCCCACTGTCCGTTGGGCGCGCCGCGATAGGTGGAGCCGATCGAGTGGGCGGCATCCGAGACGACGAGGATGCGACCCAGCTTCGTCTGCCGCTCGCTCGTCGGTGTGAACATGGCCCGCACATCCGGGGCATCCAGAACAGCACGGATGGCGTCGTAGTCGGCCGGCCAGCCGGCGATGTCGACGGGGATGATCGCCTTCGTGAGCGGCGTGATGGCGGCGCGGATGTTTTCTGCGGCGATCGTGAAGTCGTCGCCGACATCCACCATCACCACGGTCGCGCCGATGTTCATCGCGCACAGTGCAGTGGCGCTGTAGGTGTACGCGGGGATGATGACCTCGTCGCCGGGGCCGATCCCGAACCAGCGCAGCATGAGCATCGCGCCGGAGGTCCACGAGTTCACGCACAGCACCGGGGTGCCGGTCAGCTTGCTGATCTCGGCCTCGAGCAAGCGCACCTTCGGACCGGTGGTGAGCCAGCCGGTGTTGGTGAGGGCGTCGTTGACCTCGGCGATGACATCGTCATCGATCAAGGGGAGGGAGAAGGGGATGCCCATGGTGCGATCCAACTTACCCGTCAGTCACTGACCACCCGGGCACCGTGCACCGGGCCGGTCGCACGCACCACGGTGAGGCGCGCGGCGCTCAGCGCGATCTGTAGCTCGAGGGCCGAGTCCAGATCTACGGTGAGGAACGCGACGGTCGGGCCGGAGCCCGAGACGATTCCGGCCAGCGCTCCGTTCTGTTCGCCGAGCTCGAGCACGTCTGCCAGGGACGGCTCGAGGTGTAGGGCCGGCGCCTGCAGGTCGTTGTAGAGGCAGTCGGCGAGCATGTGCGGGTCACCCGCTCGTAGCGCCTGCAAGACGTTGGCGTCGACGGTTGGTGCCACCTGGGCGGGGAAGATGTCTTGCGAATTGCGGTCGCGGTGCCGATCCAGTTCCCGGTACACCTCGGGGGTAGACAGCCCGAAGTCCGCAAGAGCGAGCACCCACTGGAACTGGCCCTTTGCCAGCGCCGGGCTCAGCTGGTCGCCACGGCCGGTGCCGATCGCCGTTCCCCCGGTGAAAGCGAAGGGCACATCGGCACCCAATTCGGCGGCGAGGCTCAGCATCTCGTCTCGCGGCAGGGCGGTGCCCCAGAGCGTGTCGCAGGCCAGAAGGGTTGCAGCGGCATCCGCAGACCCGCCGCCCATTCCGCCGGTAACCGGCACGTGCTTGTCGAGCTGAAGTCGAACCCCGCCACGGAATCCCGTGCGGCGGGCCAGTAGCCTGGCCGCCTTGATCGCGATATTGCGGGCGTCGGTCGGGACCCGCGAGAGTTCGACGCTCCCGGTCACCGTGACGCTGAAATCGTCGGCGGGAAAAGCGCGCACCTCTTCGTACAGCGAGACCGCCTGATAGGCGATCGCGACATCGTGGTAGCCGTCGTCGAGAAGCGAGCCGACCTTGAGAAAGACGTTGATCTTGCCCGGCGCCCGAGTGTGCACCATGTCGGTCGTGGCCTCGGAGGTCATGCGTTAAACCTAGCCGCACTGGGGTGGGGCGATTTCCTATGGGCAAGCACAGTCTCAGGGGCTGGCTCAGCCGAACGCCTCCGCTACCATTTCGCCGAACAGCTCGTCGACATCCAGCGGATGCCCGCGCCTGCCGAACCACTCGCACACGGTGCGGCAGTCGCGCTCCAGGAGCGTCATCCCGTTCGGATTGCTGACGATATCGACGAGCTGCGGCAGGTCGATCACCACAATCCGTCCGTCGTGCACGAGCAAGTTGTATGGCGAGAAATCGCCGTGAGCGTGCCCACCCCTAGCGAGCATCCGCAGGATGTCGACAACCTGCCCGGCGTAGTCGGCGAGCTCGTCGTGCGTCGGTCGCACCTGAGCGAGCCGGGGTGCCGCGACACCGTCTCGCCCGATGAACTCCATGAGGATCTCCGTTCCGTGCACCTGCACGGGATACGGCACCGGAACGCCCCGAGTGTGCAGCGCGCTCAGCGCCGCGAACTCCGCCATCGCCCACTGGCCCGCGGCGAACGATCGGCCATATGTGCTCTTCTTCGCGACAGCTCGCACATCCCGGGACCGGCGGGTGCGCCGTCCCTCCTGATACTGGGCGGAGCGATGAAAGTCGCTGGTTTCGGTGCCGCGATAGCGCTTCGCAGCAAGCTGCCCGCCGGGGTCCGGATCACCGGGCACCCCACGGTGGATGAGAAACACGTCGGCCTCCTTGCCGGACTTGACGATACCCAGCTCAGTATCGAAAGCAGCAGCTGAGGTGACCAGCCACTCGGGCCAGGGCTGTGGTCCCCGTTCACTCGGGGTGATGGTGGTCCAGGTGGACCAGCGTTGACCATCCCCCGGTTCGAGGGAGGAGAAGACGAGATCGTCAAAAAACATTCGGTGAGCTTCCGGTACGGGAGGCCACCGACGCGTCTAGCGGGAGATGACCCCAATGGATGAGGAGAGAGTGCGGGGCAGCACAGCAACAGACATGGCGTGCTCCCTTCTCTTCTCGGTCGATCCGACCGGTGAGCTCACTCTAGTCATGTGGCGCGGGCTACCGAGAGGAAATCCGCGACCGTGAGCTCCTCGCCGCGAGCCGTCGGCGCGATACCCGCCGCCTCGAGCCGGGCCGACGCAAGGGTCGAATCGCCGAGAACCCCGGCAAGCGCCTGCCGCAGCATCTTGCGACGCTGTTGGAAGGCGGCATCCACGAGGGCAAAAGTCGCGACACGCTCGGCCTCCGTACCCGGCTGCGTGTGCCGCTCGAAACGAACCAGAATCGAATCGACATTGGGCACTGGCCAGAACACCTGGCGACTCACTTTGCCCGCAGTCGAGAACTCGCCGTACCATGCCGCCTTGATCGAGGGCGAGCCGTAGACCTTCGATCCGGGTCCCGCTGCCACCCTCTCGCCGACCTCCGCCTGCACCATCACGAGCCCCCGCTGAATCGACGGGAAGTGTTCGAGAAAGTGCAGTAGCACGGGCACCGACACGTTGTAGGGAAGATTCGCGACAAGCACTGTCGGCTCGCCAGGCAACTCGCTCACCCGCAGGGCGTCCTCGGTCAGCACCGTGAGGTCGGCGTCGGGTGCGAGCTGGGCCACCGTCAGCGGCAGTTGCGCGGCCAGCCGCGTGTCGATCTCCACCGCGACGACGGATGCCCCGGTCTCTAGCAGCCCGAGGGTCAGCGAGCCCAACCCCGGGCCAACCTCCACAACGGTCTCCCCCGCCACAACACCCGCCGATTTCACGATGCGCCGCACAGTGTTCGCATCGATCACAAAGTTCTGACCGAGCTTCTTGGTGGGCTGGATGCCCAGCAACTCGGCAAGATCCCGGATCTCCGCCGGCCCCAGCAGCGTGCTCACGCTCGCCCGCCCATGCGCGCCTAGCCCTCCACGGTCACGGGCTCGGCGTCCCACCGGCCGTAGACCAACTCGGTCGTTGACGAGATCTGAGCGGCGAGCATCGTCACGTCGGTCTCGAGATGCGCGGCCATCGCGCGCAGCGTGGTCGGGATGAGGTAGGGCGAGTTCGGGCGACCGCGATAGGGGTGCGGGGTGAGGAACGGGGCATCCGTCTCGACCAGGATGTTCGCACGCGGGATCACCTCGAGAGCCTCCCGCAACCCTCCCGAGTTCTTGAACGTCACCGTGCCCGCGAACGACAGGTACCAGCCGTTCCTTGCGCACAGCGTGGCCATCTCGGCGTCCCCCGAGAAACAGTGGAACACGGTGCGTTCGGGAGCGCCCACCCGCAGCAGCGTCGCGATGACCTCGGCGTGGGCATCCCGATCGTGAATCTGCAGCGCGACCCCGCGACGCTTGGCGATCTCGATGTGGGCCTCAAAGCTGCGCACCTGGTCGGCGTGGCCCTCTTCGCCGGTGCGGAAGAAGTCCAGCCCAGTCTCCCCCACGGCGCGCACCCGGGGCCGACCCGCCAACTCGTCGATCTCGGCGAGTGCCTCGTCCAAGGCTCCGGCTGCGACATACCCCGCAACCTCGTTGGGGTGGATGGCCACGGCCGCAAGCACGCGAGGCTCGCGGGCGGCGATCTCGGCCGACCAGCGACTGGTCACCAGATCGCCGCCGACCTGCACAACACCGCGCACCCCGACACTGGATGCCCGGTCGAGGTGTTCCCGATAGTCCATCGGGTTCGAGCCATCGGCGATCTCGAGGTGCGCGTGATTGTCGTACACGCCGACAGTAAGGGCTTCGGGAAGCGGCGGGTACTCGAGATCGCGAGTCTGTCCGTGCTCGCTGGAGAGGTCGCGCTGCCGCACGAATGCCGGCGCTTCGGCAGCGGATTTCGATTCGCGCTTCGCGCTACTCACTCGACTTTCCTCGCTTCGCGCCACTCAACCAGCAGCCGCCTCGGCCGTCTCAATTCGCGGGAACAGGGAGGTGTCGAGCGCGGTCACCCGAGCGCCGTTCGCGCTATCCCACGCCCGGTCGATGGGCTGAGCCTCAAGCTCGCCGACGCCGCCGAGCGCCGACCACAGTCGCGCAGTCGCCTGAGGTAGCACGGGCGCGAGCAACACCGCGAGGGTACCCAGCCCGTGTACCGCCGTCGCGAGCACAGTCTCGAGTCGGCCGCGAGTCGCAGGACCCTTGGCGAGCGCCCACGGCTCGGTATCCGTGATGTAGCCGTTCAGGGCGTCCACGAGCTCCCACACGGTGGCCAGCGCCTCGTTGATGGCGAACGCGTCGATCTGGGCGTTCGCGGCATCCGTCACCCGCTTCTCGATCTGAGCAATCATGTCGTCGGATGCTACGGCCGGAACGGCGCCGTCGAAGTACTTGATCACCATGGCGATGACCCGTGACGCGAGGTTTCCGAAACCGTTCGCCAGCTCGGCCTGGTACCGGGCACTGAGGTCTTCCCAGCTAAAGGAGCCGTCTTGCCCAAACGTGATTGCCGACAAGAAGTAGTACCGGAAGGCGTCGGAGCCGAACGTGTCGGTGATCTGCGTGGGGGCGATTCCGGTGAGCTTCGACTTGGACATCTTCTCGCCGCCCACGAGCAGCCAGCCGTGACCGAATACGGCACGCGGCACCTCGAGTCCGGCGGCCATGAGCATCGCGGGCCAGATCACCGCGTGGAAGCGCGCAATATCCTTGCCGACGATGTGTACCGCGGGCCAGCGCCGCGCAAACGTCTCGTCGTCTACGCCGTACCCGACCGCGGTGATGTAGTTGAGGAGGGCGTCGAACCAGACATAAACGACGTGCGTGTCGTCCCATGGCACCTTGATGCCCCAGTCGAAACTCGACCGGGAGATCGACAGATCGGCGAGTCCCTGCTTCACGAACTGGATGATCTCGTTGCGCACGCTCGCCGGCTGGACGAAGTTCGGGGTGTTCTCGTAGAGGTCGAGAAGGCGGTCTTGAAAAGCGCTCATCCTGAAGAAGTAGTTCTTCTCCTTGAGCACCTCGACCGGGCGGCCGTGAATCTTGCAGACGAGCTGGCCCGCGTAATCGCCCTCAGCTGTCTCCATGAGGTCATCGATCTGCTTGTATTCTTCGCAACCGACGCAGTAGTAGCCCTCGTATTCGCCGGAGTAGATGTGCCCGTCGTCGTATAGCCGCTGCAGGAACAGCGCGACCGCCTTCTCGTGGCGCTCTTCGGTCGTGCGGATGAAGTCGTCGTTGCGAATATCGATCGTCTTGAGCAGCGGCTTCCAAGCCTCCTCGACGAGCTTGTCGGCCCAGGCTTGTGGTGTGGTGTCGTTGGCGACGGCGGTACGCAGAATCTTCTGGCCGTGCTCGTCGGTTCCCGTGAGCAGCCAGGCATCTTCACCCCGTTGCCGGTGCCACCGTGCAAGAACGTCGGCGGCCACCTCGGTGTACGCATGCCCGATGTGGGGAACGTCGTTCACATAGAAGATGGGCGTCGC
>JBBQZJ010000064.1:0-9866 GCA_038207805.1 Actinomycetales bacterium
GGATCTTTGGGTACTACACGATGCCGCTACTCATCGACGAGCGGCTGGTGGGTCGAATCGACCTCAAGACGGACCGGCAGACGAACACGCTGCGCGTTCAGTCTGCGTGGCGGGAACCGGGTCACCCTGTCGACCTCGACCGTCTTGCCCACCTACTTCGTGAGACCGCCGTCTGGCAAGGGATGGAACGCATCGCGGTGATTGAGCGCGGAGATCTTGCCGCTGCCCTCGCAGCGACTTTAGGCATAGTGTCAACCTGAAGGGCAATCAAAGGAGTTGAGGGGTATGACGACTCACTCGCACGTAAGACGTGGTGCCGTAGTTCTGGGCACAGCGCTGATTTCGATCCTGCTACTCGCCGCGTGCACGCCCCCGGCCGGGGAACCCACCCCCACCCCAATCGTGGACGGTGTGGAGCCCACCCCCACCCCCACCCCCGCCACCATCGACCCGCTCGCGGGGCCCGAGCCCGTCATCGGGATCGAGTGCGACGGCATCCTCAGCACCTCGTCGCTGGCCAGTGCATTCCCGTCCGGCGTCTCGCCGATCGATGCCGGCCAGTCGTACATGGGCTCGATTCCCACACTCTCGCTGAGTTACACCGTCCGCAGCTTGGGTGGTCTTGCCTGCGAGTGGAACAACGGAGCGCCGGGTCAGATATCGCCCGGAGGGTCCAACCCGGCATACGCGGGAGTAATCGTCTTGGTGCTGCCGAACGCGACAACGCAATGGGCTCGGTACGAATCCATTTACAGTTCGTCGGGAGGGGTGGGGTCATACTGTTCCCCGTCATCCGTACCGTCGTACTGCTCGACCAACCAGATAGTCGGAACCTCGTGGGTCGAGGTCACGGTAGTCGGCGGAGCATCGGATGCCACCGGCACCGCACTGGGAACAGAAGCGTTATCGTCGATCGCGGCCGCAGGCCCCGGGGCCGCGCCGTGGTCGCCCCCGTCCGGCACTCTGGCCCTGCCCGCCGAATGCTCGGGCGTGGTGTCGGATGCAGCAGTCCAGTCAGCCCTCGGAATCAGCGAACCCGTCGTCGCTTCCGTCGGGGGCGGCGGCTGGAGTCTTCAAGCCGGAGCCCGCGAAAACTGGGGCGGACCGCACTGCTATTGGTCGTTTGTCGGCGCTGACGCTGGCGTCGGGTCGCTCTCAACCATTCGCGGCGGCGCGTGGGCGTGGAACGAGGTCAGCTCCACTCTCACCTTCCCGTCGACCCCGGCGAGCGCGGCCATCGCGGGTCTGGCGCCGGGCGACGAAGCGTGGTTGCGCTGTGCCGCCGCCGACGAGTACTGCGTGATCGACCTCATCATTGGTGGCAACTGGGTCGAGGTGCACATCTGGCGGGATGCCGGACCATCGGTAGACAAGCGCGCTGGCGCTCTCGCGGTCGGCGCGGCGATCGTGGCGACGCTCACGCCGTAAGCGGGAGTACTCTCGACCGCCAGCTAGAACGTGCGGCCGATCGTGCCCAGGCGCTCGATGCGGTCAGCGAGCGGCGGGTGAGTCGAGAACAGGCGAGCCATCGCGCCCGGCTTGGCGGGATCCGAGATCCACATGTGTGCCATGCCGGAGTTTTGTCGCCGCATCGGTTGGCCGTACTGGCCGAGCTTCTGGAGGGCACTGGCTAGGGCATCCGGGTGCCGTGTTGTAAACGCCCCGGTCGCGTCAGCGAGGTACTCGCGCTGACGCGACACCGCCGCCTGAACCACTGCCGCAACCAACGGAGCGATGATGAACGCCGCAAGCCCCAGGATCAACACCACGGGGTTGCCCCCGCTATTGTTGTTGCGTCCTCCGAAGAACGAGATTCGCAGCAACATGTCAGCGATGAATCCCACTGCGACGACGAGGCCGAACACAATCATCGAGACTCGGATGTCGTAGTTCTGCACGTGCCCCATCTCGTGCGCCATGACCCCCTCGAGTTCGGAGTCGTCGAGCAGTTCGAGGATGCCGGTGGTCGCCGCGACGGAGGCGTGCTGGGGATCGCGACCCGTCGCGAACGCATTCGGCGCCGCGTCGTTGATGATGTAGACCTTCGGCATCGGGGTTCCGGTCGTGATCGACAGGTTCTCGACGATGCGGAACAACCGCGGGTTGTCGGCCTTCTGAATCTGGTGCGCACCGCTCAGTGAAAGCGCCTGACTGCTCGCGGCAAAGTACTGGAACACCGCGTACGCGCTCGCGATCACCAACGTGATGACCACGATCGTGACGTCACGGTAGATGTAGGCCGCGAGCGCGGCAAGTCCGCCGATGATCAGGATGAACAACAGGATGATGAACACCGTGTTGCGCTTGTTTTTGGCTATGGCGCGATACATCTAGTGAACTCCAGTTCGTTGTATCCGACTGAAGTGGAGAACTAGAACTGTACGCGAGGCGGCTCGGCAATAGCTGCGGAGTCGCTGACCTCGAAGAACTCACGCTCGCTGAAGCCAAGACCGCGCACGAAGAGTGTGTTCGGGAACACCTTGATCTTCGTGTTCAGCTCGCGCACGCCACCGTTGTAGAACCGACGGCTGGCCTGAATCTTGTCTTCGGTGTCGACCAGTTCGCCCTGGAGCTGCAGGTAGTTCTGGCTGGCCTGAAGCTGCGGGTACGCCTCAGCGACCGCGAAAATCGACTTGAGGGCGGTCTGCATGTGGTTCTCGGCGACCGCGGCATCCGCGGGTCCCTGGGCACCGAGTGTCTCGGCGCGTGCCTTGGTGACATTCTCGAAAACTGCCTTCTCGTGCGCAGCGTATCCCTTGACCGCCTCGATCAGGTTCGGAATCAAGTCGGCACGGCGCTTGAGCTGCACGGTAATGTCGCTCCACGCCTCATCGACGCGAACGTTGAGGGTGACCAGCGCGTTGTAGGTCGTCCAGAGGTAGATCCCGACGATCACAACGAGCAGAACGATGACGCCAATGACAATGAGAAATTCCATACCGCAACTATATGCGACGGCCTACGCTATGCACATGGCTGAGTCGCACGTTAGTGGCGCGGTCGAACTGACCGATCTGCGGGTTCGCCGCGGACGCACTGAGGCCCTCCGCGGCGTGTCGATTCGAGTGCAGCGCGGCGCGCTCGTGGGCCTGCTGGGCCCGAGCGGCTCGGGCAAGACCACGCTCATGCGCTCAATCGTGGGTGTGCAGAAGATCACGAGCGGAACGGCGACGGTTCTGGGAGTACCGGCAGGAAGTGCCTCGCTCCGTACCCGTGTCGGATACGTCACGCAAGACGCCAGCGTCTACGACGACCTCACCGTTCGACAGAACCTGAGGTACTTCCGGTCGATGCTCGGGGCTCCGACCAGTGACGTCGACCGGGTTATCGAGGAAACGGACCTCAGTTCGCACGCCGATCAGATCGTCGGCTCGCTGTCTGGGGGGCAGCGCGGTCGCGCATCCCTCGCAGCCGCACTGCTCGGTCGGCCCGAACTTCTAGTTCTGGATGAGCCGACGGTGGGCCTCGATCCCGTTCTTCGGGAGGATCTCTGGGCGCTGTTTCGCAGACTAGCGGCGGCCGGCACCACTCTCATCGTGTCGAGTCACGTGATGGACGAAGCTAATCGGTGTGATCGGCTTCTGCTGCTTCGCGACGGAGACCTGCTCGCCGATGTGACTCCGGGCGAATTGCTCACGATGACCGACACCACCGAACCGGATGCCGCCTTCCTCACCCTCATCCGCCGCCGCGAGCCCGACGGGAACGTGGCATGAACCCGGGCCGCACGCTGGCGACCACCGGTCGAGTGCTGACTCAGATTCGGCACGACCCGCGCACGATCGGCTTGATGTTGGTCGTACCCAGCCTGCTCATCGGCCTTATCGCGTGGATCTACTCGGATACACCGGTCTTTCAACAGGTGGGACCGGCAATGCTCGCGCTGTTCCCCTTCACCATCATGTTCGTGGTGACCAGCATCTCGACGCTGCGCGAGCGGCGTTCGGGCACGCTCGAACGGCTGCTGACCCTACCGGTGGCCAAACTCGATGTCATCCTCGGCTATGCCCTTGCATTTGGTGCGCTTGCCGTAGTCCAAGCCGCGATCGCGGTGTCGTTCGCTGTGTGGGTCTGTGGACTGACGATCGAGGGATCGGTCTGGCTGCTCCTGACTGTCGCGGTGGCCGACGCCGTTCTCGGCACCGCGCTCGGCCTGTTCGCGAGTGCATTCGCCCGCACCGAGTTCCAGGTGGTGCAGTTCATGCCGGCGATCGTGTTTCCCCAGATTCTGTTGAGCGGAATCATCTTGCCGCGTGACCAGTTGCCCGACCCGCTGCATGCGATTTCTGACTGGCTGCCCTTGTCGCACGCGATCGACGCGCTCAACGCAGTGGCGAAAGACAATCAGGATGCGGACTACGTCGGCGGCAAGCTGCTGATCATTGCCGCCTTCGCCGTTGCCGCCATCGTGCTCGGCTCGATCACCCTGCGAAGAAAGTCCGCTTAACGGCGCGACGCCAACACCCGCTGAAGCCAGCGATAGGAGGCCTTCGGCGTGCGCGCGAGGGTGTCGAAGTCGACCCGCACGATACCGAAGCGCTGAGCGAATCCGGCCGCCCACTCCCAGTTGTCCATCAGTGTCCACACGTAGTAGCCGCGAACGTCAATGCCCGCAATCGGGGTCACGGCTTCGGCGATGTGCTCGGCAAGGTATCGGATGCGGTCGGTGTCGTTGATGGTCGACTCGTCGCCGGGCACATCGCCGTCCTGGGCATCCGCAAAGCTTGCTCCGCCCTCGGTGATGTACACCGGGGGTAGGCGATCACCGTAGCGCTCGGCGTAGTCGCGAAGGGTGACCCCGAGGTACTCGGGTGCGATGGGCCAGCCGAACCCGGTCTGTGAATACTCCGGCCAGGCGGCGAGGTGGAAGGGAAGCTGACTCATCGATTCGCTGCTTGAGCCATCCGGAGTGATGTTATTGGGCGGCGGGCCCGCGGCGATGCGAGTCGGCATGTAGTAGTTCAGTCCATAGAAATCGAGCGGCTGCGCGATCGTCTTCAGATCGTCGGTGTCGACCTCGGTCAGCGGTCTGAAGAGCTTCCTCGCCAGGAACGGCACCTTCGGGTAGCGGCCCAGCAGTACCGGGTCGGCGTAGATGCGATTGTGGACGAGGTCGAAGACCTCGGCGTAGGTGCGATTCATCATCGTGTCTTTGGCCGGCACGACCGGCGAGTGCACATTTGTGATGCCGATCCCGCCCACGACGCCCGCCGATCGCAGCGCCTGAACGGCCAGGCCGTGACCCAGCAACTGGTGGTGTACGGCGGATAGGGAGTCGAACAACAGGGTCGCGCCGGGTGCGTGCACTCCCAGCGCGTAGCCGTTGAGGGTCACGGTGGTGGGCTCGTTGAGGGTGACCCACTTGTCAACCCTGTCGCCGAATGCCTCCGCGGCGAGCAACGCGTAGTCGGCGAAACGGGATGCGGTGTCGCGGACCATCCACCCGCCCTTGTGTTGCAAGGGCTCGGGCAGGTCCCAGTGGAACAGGGTCGCCATCGGTCGAATGCCCGAAGCGAGCAGCTCGTCGAGCAACCGATCGTAGAACGCGACCCCGGCCCGGTTCGGCCCGCCGGTTCCGACCGGCTGGATTCGCGGCCACGCTATCGAAAACCGGTAGCTATCGACGCCGAGTTCGCGCATGAGGGCGACGTCGTTGCGGTACCGGTGGTAGTGATCGGTGGCGACCGAGGCATCCGAGCCGTCAAGAATGCGACCGGGCTGGGCCATGAAGGTGTCCCAGGTCGAGGGTCCGCGTCCGTCTTCGCGCACAGCGCCTTCGATCTGAAAGGCGGCGGTAGCGACCCCCATGGTGAAACCGGGTGGCAGCAGCCGTGCGAACGACGGCGGGTCGTTGAGCCACGCCTCGGACTGCGCAGCCGACTCGGATCGCGCCGCCGACTTGCCTCGCTCTTCCGACTTGCCTCGCTCTTCCGACTTGCCGGGCGCGCCCCTCACTCCCCCAGCACCCGAGTCAGGTAGTCATTCGCGAAAACCCGGTCGGGGTCGAGTCGGTCGCGCACGCCCCGGAACTCCTCGAAGCGCGGGTAGGCGGGTGACAGATCGGCCGCAGTGCGGTAGTGCATCTTGCCCCAGTGCGGGCGCCCGTCGTGCGCGCGCATGATGGCTTCGACCGCGCCGAAGTACTGCCGTTCATCCTCACGAAAGAACCGGTGCACTGCGATGTAGCCGGTCGCTCGACCGCTCGCGGTGGAGAGCATGAGGTCATCGGCGGCGCTGGCACGAACCTCGATCGGGAACGAGATCTTCCAGCCGCGATCCGCGATGAGCGCGCGAACCTCGGCGACGGCGGAGGGCACCGCCTCAACCGGCAGCGCGTACTCCATCTCCCGGAAACGCACTGTGCGGTTCGTCGTGAACACGCTCGGGGAGGCATCCGTGAACTCGCGATTGCCCGACAGTTTCACGGCTAGCCGATTGATCGGGGGAATTGTCGCGGGTACGAGAGTGCCCAGGTTGACGATCCCGCGGTAGAGGCCGTTGGCCATGAACTCGTCATCAAGCCATGCCGACAGTGCGCCGAGGGGATGCCGCGGCGCATCCCACCCCAGGCGCGTGTTGCTCTTCGTCAGTGCTGTTTCGGTGTGCGGCCAGACATAGAACTCGAAGTGGTCCACGGTTGCAATTCGCTCATGCCACTCGGCCAAGACTCGATCGACCGGTTCGGGTCGCTCGACCGCGTGCAGCAAGAAAGCGGGAACGCATTCGATCGTGACGTCGACCAGGATGCCGAGCGCACCCAGCCCGAGGGCAACGGCGGGCAGGAGTTCGGCGTTCTGGGTCTGACTCACGGTCAACACTTCGCCCGCTGCCGTCACCAAGGTCGCGGCGCGCACTTGGGTCGCGAGCCCCCCGAAAGCCCCACCCGTTCCGTGGGTGCCCGTCGAGGTTGCGCCCGAGATCGTTTGTCGGTCGATGTCGCCCATGTTCGTCAACGCGAGCCCAAGGGGAGCCAACAGCGCGGGCAGCTGGAACAGGTTCGTACCCGCACCGAGAGTGACCAGCGTGCCGTCGACAGCGAACACCCCGTCAATGGCGGAGACGTCGACCTGCACGCCGTCGGTCGCACCGATGGCAGTGAAGCTGTGTCCGGCCCCGATCGGCTTCACCGTGAGACCGGCCTCGCGCGCAAAGACGACGGACTCGACTACCTCCTCGACCGTGGTGGGGCGGGCGACGAACTGCGGGCTCGCCGTGACCGAACGACCCCAGTTGCGCCAGCGACCGCCGGCCTCGAGTACACCGGATCGCACGAGTGGAGAGCTGACCGAACTCACAAGAACGCCTTCCCTTCGCCGCGATACGTCTTCACAGTGTCAACGATACGGTCGCCGTCGACCAACGCGAACTCGGCGAGGTGTTCACTGAGCTCACCGGCTTTGGTGTGGCGCAGCCATACCCGGTCCCCGACCCGCAACGAAGCGGCGGCGCGGCCGGTCACGGGCGACTGCACCTCGCCGGCTCCCTCGCGACCGGTGAAGGTGAGGCCGAGTGGCCACGCGAGCTGAGGCATCCGATCCGCCGCCGGTGGGCCGGATGCGATCCAGCCGCCGCCCTGCAGGGTAGCGATATCGGGGCGGGGTTTGCGCACCACCGACAGCGCAAACGCGGCGGCCGGGGCCGGTGAGAAGTGGCTGTAACCGTCGAACAGGTGGGGGCCGAATAGTCCGCTGCCCGCCGCGATTTCGGTGACGACTGGGTCGCTCGCCGTGCGCTCCAGAGAGCCGGTGCCACCGCCATTGACAAACTCGAGGTCGGCGATGTCGCGCACGGCAGCGACGACCGCGCCGCGCCGCTCGAGGAGTTCGGCGAAGGAGCTGCGTTGCATCCAGTCGAGCAAACGTGCGCGGGCCGGATGCCCGGGCGGGCGGTTGGCAACCCCCGCGATCTGTGCTTCGTACGACATGATGCCGACCAACCGAAACCCGGGGCGCGCAACGATGTGCCGGGCAAGAGCCGTCGCATGCTCGACCGTGCTGACCGGAGAGCGGTGCACGCCGACGTAGCCGATCGCTCGGGACTGCCACGACGCGTCGAGGTCGATACAGACTCTGAGCCGTTCGCGTTTGCTCGGGGCTGCAACCGCGTCGATCGCATCGAGCTGAGCCACGTCGTCGACCATCATGGTGACCCGCGCCGCGAGCGCCGGCGAGCCGGCAATTGTGGCAATCGCTGCTCGGTCGGTGCTGGGATAGCCGACAACGACATCCTCGATTGACTCGGCCAGCCACAGCGCCTCGGCAAGCGTGTAAGCGAGAACTCCCGAATACCCGGGGAGAGCGAGCACGGCATCGATGACCCCTCGAACCCGCACCGACTTGGATGCCACCCGGATGGTCGTGCCGTTCGCACGCCTGAGCATGTCGTGCGCGTTGTGAGCGAGCGCAGGCACACTGATCACGCCGAAGGGGGTGTCGAGCGCTTCGGTGGCGCGAGTCAGGGCCGGCCAGTACTGGGCCGGGGTGAGCCACGGCTGAGAAGCGGGCCTCGTGGTCAGCAGGTCGGAGCGCATGGGTCAATAGTCCCAGACCGGGCTCGCCGGCGTCGGCGGGCGCGCGTAATCTGAGCCGCATGGACATCGTCATGATCCCCGGATTCTGGCTCAACGGCGACTCGTGGATGGAGGTGGCCGGACCTCTTCGCGCCGCTGGCCACACCGTGCACCCGCTCACGCTGCCCGGCCTCGAGTCGCTCGGTGCCGACCGAAGCGACATCGGTCTGCGTGACCACGTCGAGGCGGTGATCGCGGTGGTCGACTCGTTAGAGCCCGGCGTTGTGCTCGTCGGTCATAGCGGCGGCGGCGAGATCGCGCACGCGGTGGCCGATGCCCGACCCAGTGCGATCGCCCGGGTCGTCTATGTCGACTCGTTTCCCCTGGGCAACGGCGGCATGATCAACGACGAGTTGCCCGTAGTAGATGGAGAGATCCCACTGCCGGACTGGGATGAAGTATTCGACGACGATGACCTAGCCGACATGAGTCCCGCAATCCGCGAGCACTTCCGAAGCGTCGCGGTTCCCCAACCGAGACGGGTAGCCAGTGACAAGCAGATGCTGAGAGATCCCCGCCGCTACGAGGTGCCGGTGACTGTGATCTGTTGCGTCTTTACCGCCGGCGACATGGCCGGATGGATTGAGGCCGGTCGCGAACATGTCGCCGAACTCGCCCAAGTCATCGACTATGAGTTCGTTGACCTGCCGACCGGCCACTGGCCACAGTTCACGAAGCCCGTCGAGCTGAGTCGCGCGATTCTGGCGGCGGTGGACCGATAAGGCTCAACAGGCACTTCGCCCAACGATGAACGGCCAACCGCCCCGCGACGCGGGCCACTCAGCCGTGCCCCGGCAGGGACTCGACTCCCCTACTGAGCCGCAGCCAGACCGCTGCGCGCCCCGGCTGACTGCTCAACGGGGGCCCACGAAGAGTTCTCGCCCTGCGCTGAACGGCCAACCGCCCCGCGACGCGGGCCGCTCAGCCGTGCCCCGGCAGGGACTCGAACCCTGACTGTGACGATTTTAAGTCGTCTGCCTCTGCCGATTGGGCTACCGGGGCGCCGCTCAAGTCTGGCACGGAAGCACTCTGTGTCAGCGAGTCCCGATTCCAGTCGCTAGCCACCCGTGACCAGCGCCCAGCGCCCAGGGACCGGTGACCAGCGCCCAGGGACCGGCGCTCAGCGACCAGCGACCAGCGCCCTGCGCCCAGCGACCCGGCTAACCCTTGGGTCGTACGGCGACTTCTTCGAAAGCGGCGCGCGGGAAGGATCGTGCCTCAAGCCCGACTAGGTCGCGCCGCACAAGCCAATTCACGATCCAGTTGCCGAAGACGCGGATCTTGCGCTCCCACATGG
>JBBQZJ010000065.1:0-9703 GCA_038207805.1 Actinomycetales bacterium
CGCGAAAGAGGTGTAGCCGTCTTAACGGCCCAAACGGATTGAACCACAGGACACAGATTGTTCTCTGTGTCCCGTGTCTCCTCCGTGGTTCACTGCTTTCATCTTTATGGTGTTGCGGCGTCGTCTCTCAGGAAGCGCCGACGAGAATTCGATCGATCGCGGCCAGCTCAACTGGGGAGAGTTCCATGTTGTCGAGCGCGCGAACATTCTCTTCGAGCTGCGCCACTCGGCTCGCCCCGATGATCGCCGACGTGACGACGTCGTCTCGCAGCACCCAGACGAGGGCGAGTTGCGCCAAGCTCTGGCCACGTGCGCGTGCGATCACATCCAAACGGACAAGCTTTTCACGTAGCAGCTCAGTGACGGCTTCTTCCGAGAGAAAGCCGTGCGGCTTGGCGGCGCGCGAGTCGGCCGGAATGTCCCGCAGATATCGGCTCGTCAGCAGTCCCTGCGCAAGCGGGGAGAAGGCGATGCAGCCCAATCCTTCCTCGCGCAATACGTTCAGCAGATCGGGCTCGACCCAACGATCCAACATACTGTACTTCGGCTGATGGATGATGAAGGGGACTCGCAGCTCGCGGAGGATGCGCAGTGCCTGACGAGTGAGATCGGCTGGGTAGCTCGAGATGCCGACGTACAGTGCCTTCCCCTGTCGCACGATCTGCTCGAGTGCAAGCATACTTTCCTCGAGCGGTGTCTCAGGGTCGGGGACATGGTGATAGAAGATATCTACGTAGTCGAGCCCCATCCGCGTTAGGCTCTGATCGAGGCTCGCGATCAGGTACTTCCGGGAACCTCCGATACCGTACGGCCCCGGCCACATCAGATAGCCGGCCTTGTTGGAAATGATCAGCTCGTCGCGATGCGTGGCGAGATCGCGATGCAGGATACGACCGAACGTTTCCTCGGCGCTTCCCGGCTCGGGGCCGTAGTTATTGGCGAGATCGAAGTGGGTGATCCCGAGGTCGAATGCCCTGCGGAGGATTGCTCGTTGCCCCTCCAGCGCACGGTCGGCTCCGAAGTTGTTCCATAGCCCCATCGACACCCGGGGCAGCTTCAGTCCCGTTCGCCCAACCCGTGCATAGTCGGTAGTTGAGTAGCGGTCTCTGTCGGCTTGGTAGGGCATGATCCAACCCTATGTGCAGCCCACAGGGAATGTGCGTTGGGTCACATCGGTTGACTCCAGAGGTCATGTGACCGGTTGTTCGCTCGATGAAAGTAGGCTCTCGCCATGCACACATTCGTTTTCGCAGGAGGCTGTTTCTGGTGCCTCGATGCTGTGTACCGCACCCTCCGGGGCGTAAAAGATGTCGTCTCCGGCTACACCGGCGGCTCGACCGTACACCCCGACTACGAATCGGTGAGCACGGGGCGCACGGGTCATGCTGAGGCAGTCGCGGTCACCTTCGACTCCGAGGTCATCCCCGACGAGGTCATCCTCGATGTGTTCTTCTCGTTGCATGACCCGCGCCAGTTGAACCGTCAGGGCAACGATGTCGGAACCCAGTACCGCTCCGCCATGTTCTACACGGGCGACGCGCAGAAGATGCAGTTCGATGAGGCGATCGCCCGGGCATCCGAGGTCTGGGAAGGCTCTCTCGCCACCACCCACGAGCCCCTGGGCGACTGGTATCGCGCAGAGGAGTATCACCAGGACTTCTTCGCGAAGAACCCGGGCCAGGGGTACTGCTTGGCGGTCGCTCTGCCCAAGGTCAACAAGGTGCGCAAGTCGTTTGCGCAGTACGTGCTAGCGAGCTGAGCCGCACCGGAGTAGCGCGTAGCCTCCTCGCGCTGCCACTGCTCCGCGAAACCTCTCGGCTTGCAGTGTTCTCCCCAATTGCCGGGATCCGGGCTTGGTGGGCATGCCTCGGTCGGATGCTTGGTGTCTCGACCCCGCTCGAGTGTGGCGGCACACTGCGCTTGAGCGGGGTCAACCATGCGCGGAAGTTGACTCGTGCAGAGTCCACTCGCGCAGAAACTAGGCCCCCTGCAGCATTTGACCCAAGGAGAGACACCATGACCGACACGATCACCCTCACTGGACTCGTCGCAACCGACCCCCGGCACATTGTGACGGGGGAGGGGCTGCCAATCACAACGTTCCGGCTGGCCTCGGCTCAGCGTCGCTTCGACCGTGCCACTCAAAAGTGGATTGACGCCGACACCAACTGGTACACCATCTCGTCGTTTCGGCAACTGGCAGTCAACGTTGCGGGTTCGCTCAAGAAGGGCGAGCGGGTCGTCGTGACGGGTCGACTGCGGGTTCGCGAGTGGAAGACCGACGAACGAAACGGAATGACGGTGGATGTCGAAGCCGATGCGATCGGACACGACCTAACCTGGGGCAGCTCGGCTTTCACTCGGAGCATCCACGGCTCGTTGGCCGGCAGTGAGCAGCCCACCGACTCGGCCGACGCCCAGTCGGCAAATTCTGATGCGGCCGATTCTGATATTGACAATTCTGTTGCGGCAGATTCTGAAGGTGCAGACGACGAATCCCGTTCGATGGCGACGCTTCCGTTCTAATCACGGGCCCAGCCGAGGCCCGTAGAATCGTGATACCGATTCGCACGCTGCCGAGCGGTGGAAGGAATCTCGATGGCGGTCCCACGGGCGGCACTCTGTCTCGCGCTTGTCGGGGTTCTCGCTCTCGCGCTGAGCGGCTGTGGGGGCGCGCCGATGCCCGTGCCAACGCTTTCGCCGAGCTCGACATCGTCACCGACACCATCGCCGAGCCCGACTGCGGCAATACCCAAGTTCCGTCCCGATGGCTCCGCGGCCGCCAACCAGCAGTACTTCGACTATGTGAACAAGACATGGGCCGATGCCTACGGCATGTCGGACAACCAGAACATCGTCAACAACCTGGTTAACGCCGGTTTCACGAAAGCCGATATGGAGGTGACCGACAACACGACCGCCCTCAACATCCCCGTCGACGCAATTCAGGTCTCGGTGCGAATCAAGGATCAGTGCCTCATCGGTCAGTTCTCCCCTGCGGGATACGCCGGCATAATCGCGCCGGTGTTGGGCACAGGAAAGTGCCTCGTGGGTCAGACGATCACCATCGACTGGTAGCGTCGCGTCGCGCTCCTAGAATGGAGCAATGGCCGAATTCATTTACACGATGGTGCGCGCTCGCAAGGCGGTCGGCGACAAACTGATTCTCGACGACGTAACGATGTCGTTTTACCCGGGTGCGAAGATCGGTGTCGTCGGTCCCAACGGGGCAGGCAAGTCCACCATCCTCAAGATCATGGCCGGGCTCGATACCCCGTCGAACGGCGAAGCTCGACTGACGCCCGGCTTCAGCGTCGGCATCCTGATGCAGGAGCCCGAACTCGACGAGACCAAAACTGTTTTGGAGAACGTCCAAGAGGGCGTAGCCGACATCAAGAGCAAGGTCGACCGGCACGCTGCCATCGGTCTCGAGATGGCCGAGCCCGACGCGGACTTCGATGCGCTGCTGGCCGAGATGGGAACCCTTCAGGAAGACATCGATGCCGCAGATGCGTGGGATCTCGACTCCCAGCTAGAGCAGGCCATGGATGCCCTACGCACGCCACCCGGCGACTCGCCGGTCGCCAACCTGTCGGGAGGCGAAAAGCGCCGCGTGGCCCTGACGAAACTTCTGCTGCAGAAGCCGGATCTGCTGCTACTGGACGAACCAACCAACCACTTGGATGCCGAGAGTGTTCTGTGGCTCGAGCAGCACCTCGCGAAGTATCACGGCGCTGTGCTCGCCGTTACCCACGATCGGTACTTTCTCGACCATGTCGCCGAGTGGATTGCCGAAGTCGACCGCGGTCACCTGTACCCCTACGAGGGCAACTACTCGACCTACCTCGAAAAGAAGGGAGAGCGTCTCGAGGTGCAGGGCAAGAAGGATGCGAAGCTCGCCAAGCGCCTTGCCTCGGAGCTCGAGTGGGTGCGCAGCAACGCCAAGGGTCGCCAAGTCAAGTCGAAGGCGCGTTTGGCGCGGTACGAGGAGATGGCCAACGAGGCCGAGAAGACACGCAAGCTCGACTTCGAGGAGCTCGTCATCCCGGTCGGCCCGCGTCTCGGCTCGCAGGTGATCGACGCGAAGAGCCTCAAGAAAGGCTTCGGGGAACGGGTTCTCATCGAGAACCTCACATTTACCCTTCCGCGCAACGGCATTGTGGGGGTGATCGGCCCAAACGGGGTAGGAAAGACGACTCTGTTCAAGACGATTACGGGGATGGAGCCTCTCGACAGCGGTGACCTGAAGATCGGGGAGACCGTTGATATTTCCTACGTCGATCAAGATCGCGGCGGAATCGACCCCAACAAGACGTTGTGGGAGGTCGTCTCCGACGGGCAGGACTTCATCCAGGTGGGCAAGACCGAGATCCCGTCCCGCGGATATGTTAGCCAGTTCGGTTTCAAGGGTCCCGATCAACAGAAGAAGGCTGGCGTTCTCTCCGGTGGTGAGCGCAACCGTCTAAACCTTGCGCTGACGTTGCGCCAGGGTGGCAACCTGTTGTTGCTTGACGAGCCCACTAACGACCTCGACGTGGAAACCCTCGGAAGCCTCGAGAACGCGCTACTGGAGTTTCCGGGATGCGCCGTGGTCATAACCCACGATCGCTGGTTCCTCGACCGAATCGCGACGCACATCTTGGCCTATGAGGGCACCGAGGGCGATCCCGCGAATTGGTACTGGTTTGAGGGCAACTTCGAGTCGTATGAGGAGAACAAGATCGAGCGTCTCGGGGCGGATGCCGCCAAGCCACACCGCAGTACCTACCGCAAGCTGACTCGCGACTAACGGGGAGGGCGAACCATGCCCTCCTGAGCGACGCTTGCCAGCAGCACTCCGTCGCGGCTGTAGATGCGGCCGAGTGAGAGCCCGCGGCCGCCCGTCGCGTTGGGGGATTCCTGAACATAGAGCATCCACTCGTCGACCCGCCCGAAGCGATGCCACCACATCGCGTGGTCGAGGCTGGCAACTTTGATACCCGGAGTCGACCACGGCATCCCGTGCCGGCGCAGGATCGGCTCCAGAATCGAGTAGTCGCTGGCGTAGGCCAGGGCTGCGCGGTGCAGGTTCTTATCATCCGGCATTGCTCCTATCGCCTTCATCCAGACCGCCTGATGCGCTACCTGCCCGCCCTCCACGGAAAGGTAGATCGGGGAGGGCACGTGGCGAAGGTCAAATGGTCGCTCTTGGGCGGCAAATCTTGCGATGTCGAGGTCGATTTCGCCCAGGTGCTCGGCGACACTCGGCAAGTCCTCCGGTGCCGGGATGCCCGCGGGCATCTCAGTCTGGTGCTCTAGCCCAGGCTCGTCCGTCTGAAATGACACGATCATCGACAAGATCGGAAGGCCCCCTTGATAGGCCTGGGTGCGTCGGGCCGTGAATGATCGCCCATCGTGGATGCGGTCGACCGCGAACGTGATCGGCACTTCGACAGCGCCCGGACGCAGAAAGTAGGCGTGCATCGAGTGCACAATTCGATCGGGTGCCGTTGTGCGTTGTGCGGCCACGAGGGATTGTGCGAGAACATGCCCGCCGAACACCCGACCTAATGGTGTCCGCTGGCTTGACCCGGTGAAAATGTCCTCGCTGGTGCGAGCACCCGTGTCCTTTAGGTCGAGTGCGGCGAGCAGTCCAGACAGCGGGTCACTCATGCCCTGTAGTTTAGGAGATTGTGACCGGCACCTTCACCCTTCTTGATTCGCTCGCGCTCGGGGACCTCCATGTGTTCCTCGGTCGAGCTCTGCGGGTCGAGGACGGTTCGGTGCGCCTCATCGGGGGCTCGGGCGTGCTGGCGGTATACGTTTCCGTCCTGCACCCGATCGGCCTGCTCGACGAGAGCCCCACGGTTCTGGGGCTTCGCACTTTGGCTCTGGCCGATCAGGACGCGTTTGATGTCGTAGTACCGGTGCGGTCGCTGCTCATGAGGGTGGAGGGCCTGCTCGAGTCGGCCGCCGCCGCCGACCCCATCGAGGGCATCAGGGTAACGCTGCCGATGGCGGTGAACACGGTCACCTGGACGGCCATCACGCCGCCGCGCGGGGGCTGGCACACTCTGCCCGGAACCCGGTGCGACGTGCTCGAGGTCGTCGCGCGCGACGGAATCGACAAGGTTGCGGCGGCCATCCCCGAGGGTACTGGTGAGCAAATTGTGCACCGGATGCGCACCGAGATTTGGGGTGCGCCCCTTGACGACCTCGACTTCATCCCGGCCGGGGCCGCCTTCGCGGCATTCGCCCTGGGATTTCTCGCCGAGGGCGACGCCGTGTCGATCTACGAATCGGGCCCCTGGACTCGGCTGACGACGAAGCGCGGTCATGTGCTCGTCAAGCGGCGCGCCTGGGCGCTCGCGCGCTAGTCGCGGGTGATCGAGACGACCGGGATGCGCCTGTCGGTTTTCGCCTGATAGGTCGCAAAGCCGGGGTTCCGCGCAGAGAATCGTGCGAATAGCTCGTCGCGCAGGGGATCATCGACCGGCACGGCGGTTGCGGCAAACCGGTCGATCCCGTCCGGCGTCGCCATTTCGACACTCACCGCGGGATGAGCAGTCAAGTTGTGAAACCAGCCGGGGTGGCTCGGTGCACCGGCCTTCGACGCAATAACGAACGTGCCTTCCGGTTCTACAAAGTAGGCCATGGGTGACACCCGGGAATGGCCGCTCTTGGCTCCGGTGGTGGTGAGCAGCAGCAGCGACATGCCCTCGAATGGTCCTCCAACCTTGCCGTCATTCTCGCGGAATTCGGCAACGATCCTGTCGTTCCAATCAGACACAACACTGCTCCTGTCTCGGGGTACCGGGTGTTCTAGTCATCGAATGTGTTGACCATCGCGTGGGCGGCGCGATCTAGATATGCCCACAGCGTTGCGTCGTGAAGTGGGGGTAGCTCGAGGGTGTCGAGAGCCGCACGCATGTGCCCGAGCCAGCGGTCCCGCGCGTCGGGGTTGACCTTGAAGGGCAGGTGGCGCATCCGCAGCCGAGGGTGTCCGCGCTCCTCGGAATAGGTGGTTGGCCCACCCCAGTATTGTTCGAGGAATCCGGTTAGACGCTGGATAGCACCCTCGAGTTCCGGTTGTTCTGGATACAACGGGAGCAGAACGTCGTCGGTGCGGATTCCGTCGTAAAACGCTCGTACGAGCTTCTCAAACGTGGCTCGACCACCTACCTGTTCCCAGAAATTTCCCTGAACAGCTTCGCCATCTTTCCCGAGCCGGAGGGTGACGGGATTGGGCTCGTGTGCGGCATTCACTGGTCTGATTTCTTCTGGGTGGCGACGGGCTTGGTCGGTGTGCGCTTCTGGTTCGGCCGGTTCTGCACGGCCGGGTCAATGAGCGGTCGTGGCTTCGATTTCTGAGTTCGCGACATCCCAGCGGCGCCCTCGAACCCACTGAGGACAACCGAGTTGAGCGAGGGCAGTTTGACTCCCATCTCGTCGAGCGCTCGCTTAAGGCGGGCACGCAATTCTCGTGCGACCTCGTCCTTGGCTGCCGAGCGAGTCTTCACAACAACACGAACCACGATCGCTTCAGACGAGATCGATTCGATGCCCCACAGTGCCGGCTTCTCGATGATGCGGTACCGCCACTGCGGATCTTGGGAGAGCTCTACAGCGACCTCGAGGATTCGGTCCTGGATCGCGTCGACATCCGAATCGTAGGACACCGCAAGATCGATGATGACGCGGGCCCAGCCGTGGGACATGTTGCCGAGCCGCAGAATCTCCCCGTTGCGCACGAACCACAGGGTGCCGTTCACATCGCGCACCTGGGTTATCCGGATGCCCACATCCTCGACTACGCCTGTTGCCGGTCCGAGATCGACCACATCGCCGATCCCGAGCTGGTCTTCACCGACCATGAACATGCCGTTGAGCACGTCTTTCACGATGTTCTGAGCACCGAAGCCAAGCCCGGCGCCGACTGCGGCAGTGACAAGCGCGAACGCGCCAGTCGCGTTGGGTACGAGCTCGTTGAAGAGCAGCAAGGCCGCGACCACGGCGATCGCCCCCGTCGTGGCGTTTCCGAGCACGCTGCCGAGCGACCGCGTGCGCTGCACGATGCGGGCGGCGGCTAGCGGGGATGCCGAGAGCTCCCGAGTGTCATCAACGTTGTGCTTCTTCTTTACGCCGATGACGACCCGATTGACAACACGCCGGATGACCCGGAGCATCACCCAACGCAAGACGAAAGCGCCGACGACGATCCCGATTACCGCTAAGGGCTGGCGCCACACATCGATGAAGTCGCTGACGTAAAGCCAGAACATCGCCCAGTCCACTAGATGCCCTAAACCCGATCGCGAGCCTGCGCCCTTATGGCGCGCTCCACCCCGGCGAGATTCTCGATGACGAGCCGCCGCAGCGCCGCAACGTCGGGGTTGGCGTCGAGCCACTCGTTGGTGGCATCCACCAGCTCTTGGGATGCGAGCGGTGCCGGGTACAGTCCCAGAACGAAAGTCTCGGCGATCTGATGAGTGCGGTTCTTCCACACATCGCTGATCGCGTCGAAGTAGGGCGCTATCAGCTCTGACAAAGCGCTCGCGTCGTTGATGTGTTGATAGCCGACCGTCGTCGCACGAACAATCACGTTGGGTACCGTGTCAGAGTCAGCAAGTGAGGCGAATGCCGCCGTCTTGGCGTCTGCGCTTGGCAGTGCCGCTCGTGCTCGCGCAGCGGCCTGCTGGCCGTTGGAGGTGTTGTCGGCAGCGAGCGCCGCGTCAATTGCGGCACTGTCTGTTGCCCCATTGAGGGCGAGGCCTTCAAGCAACTCCCAGCGCAGATCGGTGTCGATCTCTAGGTCGTCTAGTGCGACCGAGCCGTCGAGCAACGCGGTCAGCGTCGCCACGTGAGCGGGGGTCGACGCCAGATTGGCAAAGAACTTCACGAACTGGAACTTAGAGTCGGAGCCAGCAGAAGCTCGCTGGGCGAGCTTCCACAGCGCATCGCCCACCTCGGCTATCGTGGCGGCACGCTTGGCGGGATCCACGTAGTACCGAGCAACAGTGGTCAGTTGGGTGAGAGTGGTTCGCACCGTCGTCGACTCGGTTTCGGCAGCGATGTTGTTGAGCACGAGCTGCACGTAGTCGCTCGGCGAAGCCTCAGCGTCGCGCGTGGCATCCCACGCCGCCGCCCACACGAGCGAGCGCGCAAGTGGGTTGTCGATGTCCTCGAGGTGCTCCATTGCCACCTCCAGTGATTGCTCGTCGAGTCGGATCTTCGCGTATGCGAGATCGTCGTCGTTGACAAGCACGAGGTCGGGTCGTGCTTGACCAATGAGGGCGGGCACTTCCGTGCGAACCCCGTCGACATCGATTTCGATGCGGTGATCGCGAAGCAGCTTCCCACCGCGCAGATTGTAGAAGCCGATAGCCAGACGATGCGGTCGGATCGTGGGGTAGTCGGGCGCGGCCTCCTGCAGCACGGCGAACGACGCGATCTGCCCCGCGTCATCGGTCTCGAAAACCGGACGCAACGTGTTGACCCCCGCGGTCTCCAGCCACAGCTTCGACCATGTGGTGAGCTCCCGCCCACTCGTTTTCTCCAGCTCCCTCAGCAGATCGCTCAGCTCGGTGTTGCCGTAAGCGTGTGCCGCAAAGTACGCAGCAACGCCGGCCATGAACTCCTCGAGGCCCACCCAAGCGACCAGTTGCTTGATAACCGACCAGCCCTTGGCGTAGGTGATGCCATCGAAATTGACCTGAACATCTTC
>JBBQZJ010000066.1:0-9686 GCA_038207805.1 Actinomycetales bacterium
GGGTGGATTAGGTTTCTGCGCGATCCTGCATTTTTGGCGATTGTCTTGCATGACCGAGAGTTCGCACAGGCCGAATCTGCACGTTCGCGGCGGCAGCTTTGCGGCTAGTCCTCGCTGGGCGGCAGACCCTCTTCGTCGTCCTCATCGTCGAGCGGGTCGGATTCGCTGGAATGCCGGTCCGCGATGTGGATTGTGGCGTGCCGATCCCACGCGGCAAGCAGATCGTCGACCGCTTGGTGAAAACGTGCGGTCGAGGCCCCCGGCGAGGTGTCGCCAAAATGTCTCTCTGCCCAGTAGGCGAGAGTCGCGCGGGCATCTGTGTCGAGCAGCACTTGATCCACCAACCCGAGCACCTCGTCGGCGTGTTCGGCGTGCAGCCACGCGGCGGACCCGAGAAATCCGTCCTCGTCAATCTCGGCATCGGGGCTCACCGGACGCGCGACGATGATCGGCTTGCCGACCGCGAGGCGGTCATAGATCATCGCCGAGATGTCGGTGATCGCGACGTCGGCGGCGGCGAGCTGCCACCCGAGACTGGGACCGTCATCGAAGATGTGCCGGGCCGCCGGGTCACGCTGGTTGGCGGCAGAGATCGCCGCGATGATGTGCTGGTTGGCCGCGCGATAGTCGGGGTCGATGACGCCGCTGCGCGGGTGCGGGCGATAGACCAGGCGATGTTTCGAGGATGCGAGCACGGCATCCGACAGGGCGACCCCATGCGATGCGATCGACCCGTACGCCGCGGCCGCCCGGTCACCCTCCCAGGTGGGCGCGTAGAGGACAACCGTGCGGTCATCCGGTGTGTACGGCAGATCGCCCGCGAAATGGTCGGCCTGCGGGCGACCAATCGGGATCGCCTTATGGGTCAGATCAAAATCCCACAGCTTGCGTGACAGCCGATCCAGTGCGGCCTGCCCGGCGACAAGGGCGTAGTCGTACGCCTTGAACTGGTTCGTGGTCATGTACATCTTGTCGGACTCGCCGTGGTTGACGAACACGTGCCACATGCGGCCATACCGGAACATCTGGAAGTTCTTGGCGTTCTGGTTGACGTAGAACACGATGCGCATATCTTGCGTTTCGACGAAATGCTCAAGATCGGCGACACGACGCAGGTAGTAGGCCGGCACCGGGGATTCGTCCCAGAGCGCGAGCACCGCGCTGGGGCTGCGCGAGATGATCCCTACCGGCCAGGTTGACGCGATTTCGGACAACGGTGCGTACCACTGCCGGATCTGATAGAGATTGACCTTCGAGTCGGCAAAATAGACGCCGATCTTCACGGTTCCTGGCTGTGGGAGGGGGTGTTGTGCGTTCAGGTGCGCAACCGCGCGTCGCAAATTTCTCGAACGCAGCAGGCCCCGCAGCACCCGGCCCGCCGTGCGAATGTCATTCAACAATGCCACAGTGATCTCCCCCGCCCATCAAACCAGCGGAGGGCGACCGGAACGCGTCATTCGCCACACCGTTATCCATCTGATGCTGCGCCGGCCTCCCGGGTTCTCCCGCCACCCCGCCATCCAGCCGCCGAACCACGCCCGAAGAGCGGCCGGGCGTCGTGCCCACCGGAGCACCTGGATGCCGGTCCACGAGCCGACATAGAAGGGAACCAAAACCCAGGGGAGATTGCGCTTAGCCAGCCACACTCGATTGCGGGCGTTGAGACGGTAGTAGTAGGGGTGCCGGGTCGGCTCGATCGCGGGATGATTGGCGACTAGATCACCGGCGTAAAGCACGCGGTGTCCGGTATCCCAGACCCGCCACGCCAATTCGATCCCCTCATGGGCGTAGAAGAACGGATCAGCCCAGCCACCGGCGGCATCGAACACACTGCGCGGAAGGAGGGTGGCGCCCTCCCACACCGAGAACACGCTACTCGAGCGTGTGGGATCGCCCTTGAGAATGCGCGGGACCCATCGGCGCGGATTCTCGGCGCCGGTGGGATCGACCACCCTCGGCTGAAGCAGACCAATCGTAGGGTCCTCGACGATCTTGGCGATCGCATCGGCCAGAAAAGTGGTCGACGGTATGGCTGCGTCGTCATCGAGGAAGAAGATGAACTCGCCATCGACTTCGGCGGCGCCACGATTGCGACCGGCCGGAATACCGACGTTCTCGGCAAGGTACACGGCACGAACGCCGGGTGGCAGGCCACGTGGCTCCCATGCATTTCCGACAACCACAACATCGAGTGCCACCCCGGTCTGGGCGGCGAGGGATGCCAGGCCGCGAGCCAGGTCATCCGGCCGCGCACCCTGGCTTAGCGAGACGACCCCTACCGTCGGGCCAGCGCTCGCGGGTGCGGGCTCGACATCCGCCACTAGGCGCGCACTCGCTTGGACGCCATGATCGCAACGAAGTGGCCGACGAGGGCCAAGCCCGCAAGTGGAAGCAGGATCAGCAGCAACCACCGCTCGGCGACAAGCGGCTGCAGGAAAAGGCCTACGATCGAGGCGGTGAAGGCGAGCATCGTCAACTCGACCGAGTGATAAAGCCGGTGGAACGGCACGAATCGCGCGGCACGTCGAAGGCGCGCCACGACTCGGCCGGTCGGGATGGCCTCCGCCTTCCTGTCGCTGAGCTTGTCGAGTCCGGCGTTCGCTCGCGCCACATGCACCATGTCATTGAGTGCCTTGTTCAGCACAATGACGAGGGCGAGGGCGAGCCCCGCGGTCGTCCACGCGAAGTCAGCGGGAAACTCGAGCGGCCAGCCGCCGGCCCGCAGTCCCAGCGCGATCGGGATCAGTGCTTCCGTCGAGTAGTGACCTACCTTGTCGAGGAACACCCCGGCCGGCGACCGCGTGTTGCGCCATCGGGCCACCTCGCCGTCGCTGCAGTCGACAAGCATCTGGAGTTGACCGAGCACCAGCGCGAGCGCGGAGCCCACTACTCCCGGGATGAGCAGGGCAGCTGCAGCGGCCCAGCCGACCAGAATCATCAGACCTGTCACTCGATTGGCCGAAATGCTCGTGCGCAGCAACATCCACGTCAGATAGGGCGACAGGTCGCGCAAATACAGCGAGGCGGTCCAGTGTTCGGCGTTGGCGCGCAGGCGAACCTCGGGAGGTTGCGTGACTTCCCTCAACTGAGCAATCGAGGTCGGTCGTGCTGGGCGATCGTCGTTGGCCACGGCTACCGTCCCGTCTGCGCGGTGATGTTCCGGGTGAGCGAGAGAAAGCCGAGTACGAATCCCATGCCCCAGCCGAAGTGAATGCACGGCAGCACAACGAGATACCACAGCCCGGTCGTGAGCCCCTCGCGCGCCGCAACTAGGGATGCCCCGACCACGAGCAGTGCGTACACGACGGGCACCGCAAAGCCAAGCAGCAGCCACGGCGCCCCGAGCACAAGCCCGACGACCCCGAGCACAAATCCGCCGAACACGCCGACCACGGCGAGCGGGGGAACAAAGTAGCGCAGCGAGTTCGCCGACCCGAAACGGCGGGCCAGTTCGCCGCGCCAGATTCCGGTGGCCACAAACTGCCGGATGAGCGCACGCAGGCTGGAGCGCGGGCGATACACGACCTCCAGTTCGGGCGTGAACCACACGGTGCCGCCGGTCGCCCGCAAGCGCCGATTGAGTTCCCAGTCCTGCCCTCGCTTGATGTCCTCGTCGAATAGCCCCACCTCGAGTAGGCGCGATCTTTTGAACACACCCAGGTAGGCGGTATCCGCTGGGCCGGCCTTGCCGCCCACGTGATGTTGGGTGCCGCCGAGCCCCTCGGGAGACCCGTACGCGTGCGCGACCGCTCGCTGGAATGCCGTGACACCGACCGCCTTCATGATGCCGCCGACGTTGTCGGCGCCCGTTTCGAGAAGCGTGTGCACCGCGATTCTCGTGTAGTTAGACGGCAGTACGGAGTGAGCGTCGACGCGAACAACGATCGGGTGGGTCGCCGCCCGGATCGCCACGTTGAGCCCGCCGGGAGTCGATCCGAGAGTGTTGGCGAGGCGATGGATGCGCGGGTCGTCCGCCGCGAGCTTCCTAATGACCTCATTCGTGCCGTCGACACTCGGACCGAGCGCCAGGAGAATCTCGAAAGGCCCGGCGTAGTCCTGTGCCGTCAGGCTCGTGATAGCGGCCTCGATGTGCTCGACTTCGTTTAGTACGGGCATGACGTAGGACACTCCCGGGTGGGCATCCGACTTCGTTGCCATGGGTTCCAATACGTCGCGCTGGGGGGTCGATCGAGCCTATCGCGAAGCGGACCTCACACGCTGAAGCGCGCACCGGACCCGGGGTCCGATGCGCGCGACGCGCATGTTGCGTCAGCCAAGTCGGCCGAGAGTTACCTCGACTGTGGCCGCCTTGCCATCGCGGAAATAGGAGACCGTGGACTTGCTGCCGGCGGGCAGGCTTCGCACCTGAGCCGTCAGATCCGTCTTGCCCGTGATCGGAAGCCCGTCGAGCTGCGTTATGACATCGCCTACCCTGAGGCCCGCGGCCTGAGCGGCACCGCCTTGAGCCACCTCGACGATGCTTGCGCCGATGACCTTGCTGGCGGAGTGCGTCGAGTCCTCGGTGACATCGGTCACGCTAGCGCCCAGCAGGCCGTGGGTCGCGGTGCCCGTTGCGATGAGTTCGCCAGCGATTCGCTGCGCAAGGTTCGACGGAATGGCGAAACCGATTCCAATGCTGCCCGACTGGCCGGCGCTGCTGCTTGCCGTCGCAATTGCGACATTGATACCAATGACCTTGCCTTGATCGTCGACCAGCGCACCACCCGAGCTCCCCGGATTAATTCCCGCGTTGGTTTGCAGAACCGAGAGCGAGATTGTGGACGACGACGCCGTCGGAGTACTCGAGCCCCCGGGAACATCGAAGTTCCAAATGTCGAACGGGTTCTCACCGTCGGGACTGGGCGTTGGGCTGTCTGGCGAGGCGGGAACCGCCGAAGACGCGACGGTAATGCTGCGGTTGAGAGCGCTGACGATTCCGTTGCTCACCGATGATGACAACCCGAGCGGCGCGCCAATCATGATCGCGGTGTCCCCGACGTTGAGTGCCGATGAGTCAGCAAACTCGGCCGGAACCAGCGCGGAGGCATCCGTCAACTGGATGACCGCAAGGTCTGAGATTGCATCGATGCCGACGACAGTCGCGTCGTACAGCCGACCGTCGTATGACGTCACCTGAATAGTGGGGTTCGCGGTCGCGCCCTCGAGGGTCACAACGTGGGCATTGGTGAGCACGTGGCCGGCCGTGTCGAGAATGACACCCGAGCCGGTTCCGCCCGCGGATTCCGACGAAACTGAGATGGTCACGACCGACGGGGAGGCCTTCGCGGCCACGGCGGTGACTTGGTTCGCGTTGCTGGGGTCATTGACGGTTACGGTGACCGGATCGCTGGATGTGACCCAGGAGACCGGCTCGTTCGCCGACGTCGCCCAGAGAGCGACTCCCGCTCCGGATGCGCCGCCGATGACGGCCCCCACTGCCAGCGCCGCCACGAGAGCGATCGGCGTGGAACGTTTCGGCCGAGCGAGGGCCGCGTGTTGCGCCGCGTCGAGTGGCGCTACGGTTGTCGCCACTTGTGCCGGCGGAGCCACTGGGGATTCGGAATCGGGGGTCATGGGTGCTCCTTCCAGCGAGGACAGCATCCACCGCCAACCTGAGCATTGTATTTGGGTCGGCTGGGAGCATTCTGCGGTGCGGGCACGGGTGCCCCATTCACCTCGGCAGTAGGCTCGGGACACAATGACAATTGCCGGATCGTGGGAGCGCGCGGCGCACGGCGCAATGCTGCTCGGGGGGGATGGGCAACTGCGTCCGACGATCTTCGCGGAGATGTCGGCGCTCGCTGCGGCCACCGGGGCGATCAATTTGGGTCAAGGATTTCCCGATGAGGACGGGCCCGAGGAGGTACTCGAAGCGGCGCGTCAAGCGATCACCAACGGCCTCAATCAATACCCGCCCGGACTGGGCATGCCGGTACTGCGTACGGCCATTGCCGCGCACCAGGAGCGCTTTTACGGAATCCGGGTCGACGCCGAAACCGAGGTACTCGTTACGGCGGGAGCTACGGAGGCCATTGCTGCCACCATTCTCGCCCTCACCGACGAGGGCGATGAGGTTGTCACCTTCGAGCCGTTCTATGACGAATACGGCGCGATTACGGCTCTCGGTCGCGCGACGATGGTGACTGTTCCGCTGCGCGCACCGACCTTCAATCCCGACCCGGACGATCTGCGCGCGGCTGTGACCGACAAGACCCGGCTCATCATTGTGAACACCCCGCACAATCCGACCGGAGCCGTCTTTTCTCGCCAGATCCTCGACCTCGTGGTTGAGCTCGCCCACCGCCACGACGCTCTGATCGTGACCGATGAGGTCTACGAGCACCTGCGTTTCGATGGTGCGCACGTTCCCATCTCGAGCCTGCCCGGTGCCTTCGAGCGCACCATCACGATCTCCAGTGGCGGCAAGACGTTCAGTACCACGGGGTGGAAGATCGGATGGATCGTCGCTCCCGCAGCTCTCATCGCCCCGATCGCGTCGGTAAAGCAATACCTCACCTACGTCAACGGTGCACCGTTCCAGCCGGCGATCGCCGTGGGCCTCGGGATGCCCGACGAGTTCTTCGCGAACGTAGCTGCGACCCTGAAACGCAAGCGCGACATCCTCAGCCAAGGGCTACTCGCGGCCGGGTTCGGGGTGAGCACGCCCGAGGCGGGATACTTCGTGATCGCGGATGCCGCACCGCTAGGAATCGACGACGCGGCCGAATTCTGTCGGGCGCTGCCCGGTCTCGCGGGTGTTGTCGCCGTCCCGGTCACCGCCTTCGTGCGCGCGGAGCACAGCCACGACTATTCGAGCCTCGTCAGGTTTGCCTTCTGCAAGCGATTCGATGTTCTGGATCGCGCGGCAAGCCGCCTCGCCGAACTGCGAATTGCCTAACCGCTAGACCCGTGCTGCCACCCGGATGCGCGGCAGCGTCACGCTGAACTTCGTTCCGACTCCCTCTTCGCTGGTCACGTCCATCTGGCCTCGGTGCGCCGTGATGATTGCTTTCGTGATCGTCAATCCCAGACCGACTCCGGGCACCGCGTTTCTGGTCGCCGTCGTGGCCCTGAAGAAGCGCGAGAACAGCTTGTCCATCTCGGCCTCGGGGATACCCATTCCGGTGTCTCGCACGCTGACTACGGCTGAGGTCTCCGTGAGTTCAAGGGCGATTGTGACGGCACCCCCGCGGGGGGTGAACTTGATTGCGTTCGACATGAGGTTGTCGATGGCCTGACCGAGGCGGGTCGGATCACCGTGCACGAGCGCAGGCTCAGCCGGGAGCTCCTGCCGCACCTCGACGCCGGCGGCGCTAGCGGCCGGTCGGGCGGTGTCGAGCGAGGCGCCAATGATCGACTCGAGTTCGACCTCGCGCGAATCCAGAGGGAAGTTGCCCGACTCGACCTGCGCAGTAAACAGCAAGTCCCCCACTAGCCGCAGCAGACGATGAGCATTGCGCTCGGCGACACCGAGGTACTGCAGCTGCTCAGGTGCGAGCGGCGCGTCCTCGTCGTCGCGCAACAGCTCGAGGTAGCCCAAGATCGAGCTCAAGGGCGTGCGTAGCTCGTGAGAAATGAGCCCAACGAACTCGTCTTTAAGCCTGGCGACCTCGCGAGCCTGCGTTACATCGAGTGCAACGAAGAGGTAGCCGACCGTCTCACCATCATCGTCAATCCGCTTCGTAACCGACAACTGCACCGGCACATGGCTTCCGTCAGCGCGGACATAGGTCCACTCCCGGGTTTCCGAGTTACCGAGTCGAGCCGACTCGACGAGGGCGGAGAATCCCGGGTTCAGCACAGTTTCGCCTGGCGGGTAATGGAGTTCGCGCGCCCTGTCGAGAAGCTCTTCCTGGAGGTGGAAGTCGAAGATGTACATCTTGTCTTGGGCGTCATCGGCTGACGGGCCCAAGATCTTGGTCGCACCGGGGTTCCATGCGTCGATTAGCCCGGTGACGTCAGTTCCCACGACGCTTTGCTCGGTTACGGCAGCCCACACCCCACGAAACAGGCGATCCGCCGCACGGTAGTTCAACTCGCTTTCCTGAAGCCGGGCGGCGAATTCGACCGTGCGCTGCAACATGACCTCCTTATCGTCCGCGAGGGCCTGAATGGAGTTGAGCTGTCGTCGCCCCTGCCGCGCGAGCTCGTTCACGATTCCGGCCGCACCGGCGTAGACCAACGGAACGAAGAGGCCCCGCACTATGTCAACGACGCCGTTTGGCTCGGTCGCGCCAATCAGGAAAGGCAGGAACAGTGCGAATGCCGTCAACACCGTGGCATACAGAACGTGGCGGCGGCCGTCACCGGAAGCGAGCCAGATGACAGGAAGGATCAGGAGCGCAGCAAAGGGTGAGATCGCGCCGCCGGTACCGCCCCTGAAACAGCCGATCGCGACGATGTCGATGGCGGGAATGATCATGACGACCGGGTCTAGCCGGGGCACGTGCGTAGCAATTACCGCGAGAATGCTCACTCCAGCGATAAGAACGACCCCGACTCCGGCAAGGCCGGCGTTGGTAATCTCAATGCCGGGTACGAGATACAGGATGACGATGGCGGCAAGCATCCCGGCCGTGGTCGCGGCTTGCTTCACGGTCGTTGAAGGCGAATCGAGCGCTTCGGCGAACCACGCCTTCACCCGCACCAGTGTGCTCACGGCCTCACCTCTTTTCCCACGGCCAGCCACTCGACGAGGGCGCGTGTGCTGAAGGGCTTCGGGAAAAAGTGGTCGGCGCCCGCCCCAAGTCCTTGCTCGATTGCCTCCGCCTCGACCGATGCCGACAACAGGACTATTCGCACGTCACCGATCGACTCGTCAGCGCGCACCGCTCGGCACACCTCGATTCCCGTCAGCTCGGGCATTGAGATGTCCAGGATTGCAAGGTCGGGCTTGTAGAGCCGTATTGAATTCAACGCGGCCCGGCCGTCCGAAACCACATCGAGCACGTCGAGACCGGCCTTCGCTGCGGCAATGGCGACAAGGCCCCTGATGTCGGGATCGTCCTCGGCGATCACGACCGTGTGGGTCACCGTTGGCTCCGTGCTGCTGAAGCAAGTTCAAGTGCTGCTCGAACCTGGGCACCGGTAAACGGTTTCGGCAGAATCGCGTCAGCAGCCGGGAGGTCGTCGGCATCCAGCACCGACGTTACGACGATGGCGCAGCGGGGTGCAGCGGCTCGAAGCAGAGGCAGAAGCTCCGCGCCACCCATTCCCGGCAGCACGAGATCAACGATTACGATGTCCGGTGTGTTGGAAGCACAGGCGAGCAGCGCATCTTCGCCGTCGGCCACCGTGGTGACCGAGTAGCCGGCGCGCGCGCTGTACCGACCGAGAAGGTCAGCCTGCTCTGGGCTGTCCTCAACGATGAGCAGTTGCAGCGGTGTATTCATGAGCGACCAGCCAGCCCCCGTGCCGAGCACCACCACATCTGAATTCCCCCTGTTGTTACCCTAAGGCCGTCAACGCCAAACCCCCGGCATGACGTACCCCGATTTTTCGATTCGCTGCTAGGTTGCGCGCACCACGTCGGCCGAGTCGCGAATGATTTCCAATGGCTCGCAGAATGACCCTTGGCCGTACCGTGACCACGATCGGGCGGTTGCGAGAGCGAAATCGGGGTCGAGGTAGTCGGGTCGCTCGGTATCCCCCGCAAAGCAAGCCAGCATCGCGAGTTTTACATCAGT